>JBKOZG010000384.1:0-7360 GCA_046725775.1 Actinomycetota bacterium
CTTTAGAGCACCGGGTAGGGACGATATCCGGCCGCCCCGGGGTGAGCCTTGGCGATCGACTCGATCCGTGCGGCCAGCACCAAAACTTGCTGGCTCGCGGTTCCGGCCAGCTCAAGCGGGCTGGCGATCGCCGCGTCAAGCTCGTCGCGAGTGACCCCAAGCCGCGGGTCAGTTGCCAAGCGATCAAGCAAGTCGTTCTCGCCTCGACCCGTCTCGCGCATCTGCAGAGCGACCGCGATCGCGTGCTCCTTGATCGCTTCATGCGCGGTCTCCCGTCCAACTCCGCGTCGCAGCGCCGTGATCAGCACCTTGCTCGTGGCCAGGAAGGGTAGGTAGCGCTGTAGTTCAGCGTTGATGACCGCCGGGAATGCCCCAAAGTCCTGAAGCACGGTGAGAAAGGTCTCGAACAGGCCGTCGAGAGCGAAGAAAGCATCAGGAAGCGCGACTCGACGGACCACAGAGCAGGAGACGTCACCCTCGTTCCATTGATCACCTGCGAGCTCGGCAATCATCGAGAGGTACCCCCTGATGATCACCGCCAGGCCGTTGACTCGCTCACAGGAGCGCGGGTTCATCTTGTGCGGCATAGCACTCGAACCCACCTGGCCGGGTTGGAAGCCCTCGGTGACCAGCTCATGCCCGGCCATCAGACGGATGGAGGTCGCCAGATTGGAGGGAGCCGCGGCCACCTGGGCCAGCGCGCTGATGACGTCCAAGTCCAACGAGCGCGGGTATACCTGGCCAGTGCTCACCAAAATATCCGTGAAGCCCAGGTGATCAGCCACACGCCGCTCAAGCGCCTGCAGCCGCGCTTGGTCGCCACCCAGCAAGTCGAGCATGTCCTGGCTGGTACCAACCGGACCTTTGATGCCACGTAACGGATAGCGGCTGAGTAGCTCCTCAAGCCGCTGGTAGGCCAGTAGCAGCTCGTTCGCCGTGGTGGCGAAGCGCTTCCCTAATGTGGTGATCTGTGCCGCGACGTTGTGGGTACGCCCAACCATCGGCAGAGCCGCGTACTGGGTGGCCAGCTGGGCGAGCTGTACCAGGGCTGCCACGATCCGGTCTCGGATGATCTTGAGAGATGACACGATCTGCAGCTGCTCGACACTCTCGGTCAGATCGCGCGAGGTCATCCCCTTGTGCACGTGCTGGAAGCCGGCCAGCGCATTGAACTCCTCGATCCGCGCCTTCACGTCATGGCGGGTGATCTTCTCGCGCTCGGCGATGCTCGCTAAATCAACCTGCTCTAGCACTCCCTGATAGGCCTTGACCACTACCGCCGGGTCGTCGCCGCCAAAGTCCACGCCAAGATCATGTTGCGCGCCGAGTAGCGCAAGCCAGAGCCGGCGCTCGGAGATGATCTTGCCTTCGGCGGACCAGGCATCGCGCATCTCCGCCGAGGCGTACCGGTTGGCCAGCACGTTGCCGATCTGCACGTCTCAGCTCACCGCCAGCCGCGCGGCGGACGCCGCGATGTCGTGGCGGTAGAAGGAGCCCTCGAGCTGAATCTCCTCGATCGAGGAGTACGCCCTGTTGCGAGCCGCCTCGATATCCTCACCTAGCCCGACGACCGCAAGCACCCGACCCCCCACGCTGACCAGGTTGCCCTGTTGATCGAGCGCGGTGCCGGCATGAATCACCGTGCCGCCGTTCCGCGTTGCCGCCTCGACGCCTGCGATCACCCCACCCGTTGTTGGCGTACCCGGGTAACCGGCAGCGGCGAGGACTACGGCCACTGCCGCACCACTGTCCCACTCCAGCTCGGAATGCGCAGCAAGATCACCGGTTGCCGCGGCGTGCAGCACACCTCCGAGGGGCGTTGCCAGGCGGGCCAGCAGTGGCTGGGTCTCGGGATCGCCGAACCGTGCATTGAACTCGATCACCCGAACACCGCTAGCAGTCAGCGCCAGGCCGGCGTACAGCAGTCCGCTGAACGGGGTGCCGCGACGCGCCATCTCACCCACAGTTGGCCGCAGCACTTTCTCGGTGACCTCTTCGACAAGATCAGCCGGCGCCCAAGGCAGCGGTGTGTACGCGCCCATCCCGCCGGTGTTGGGTCCGGTGTCTCCATCCCCGACGCGCTTGAAGTCCTGCGCGGGTTGCAGGGCGCGTACGGTGCGGCCATCGGTTATCGCGAACAGACTCACCTCCGGGCCGTCGAGAAACTCCTCGATCACCACCCGACCGCAGCGCATGGCATGATCAACAGCGGTCCGCCGGTCGTTCGTGACGACCACGCCCTTCCCCGCCGCCAGCCCATCGTCCTTGACCACATAGGGCGGCCCGAACACACCCAGCGCTTGATCAACTTGGTCGCGGGTCACGCATTCTCGGGAACCAGCCGTTGGCACACCCGCTGCAGCCATGACCTGCTTGGCGAAAGCCTTGCTGCCTTCCAGCTTCGCCGCCGGCGCGGACGGGCCGAAGCAGTCGATCCCGTTCGCGCGTACCACATCGGCCACACCCGCCACCAGGGGCGCCTCGGGCCCAACGACAACGAGATTGACTCCCAGCCGGGTTGCCAAGTCCGCCACGGCCTGGCCGTCAAGCGGATCGAGGTGATGATTCGTGCCGAGTACAGCAGTCCCGGGGTTGCCCGGCGCAGCATGCAACTCGACGACATCTGGGTCGCGACTCAGCGCCAGAGTGAGCGCATGTTCACGTCCCCCAGAGCCGATCACCAACACGCGTAGTGGACTCACCACGTGCCAAGAGCCTACCCAAGGGTCCAGGCTGGTCGAGCGAGTCTGCCAGAGGCCCTGAACGAGATAGCGTTTCGCTCCATGGCCGATCACAGCCTTCCCGTCCTGCACATCCGGCCGTCGCGGGGCTGGCTGAACGATCCGAATGGCCTGTGCCGAATTGACGGCCGCTACCACGTCTTTTTCCAGTACAACCCAGTGGCGCCGGTGCACGAGGCGATCCATTGGGGCCACGTCAGCTCGACTGATCTGCTCCATTGGCAGGAGCACCCGGTCGCACTCGCACCGCGGCCGGGACTCATCGACGCAGCCGGTTGCTGGAGCGGCTGCGTCGTCGACGACAGCGGTGTCCCAACGGCCGTCTACACCGCGAACCGTGACGGCCCCAGGGATGCAGTAGTCGCCCTGGCACGGTCGGATCGGTCCCTGATGCATTGGCAGCAAGTTGAGTCGCCGGTCAAGGGCATCTCGACATCGTCGGGGACGGCCGAGGTCCGGGATCCGTTCGTCTTCGTCCACGAGGGCCGTCGGTACGCCGTGCAAGGAGCTGGACAACCGGCGGGATGCCCAGGGCTGCTGCTTTACGGCTGCGACGACCTCGCGCAGTGGACCGAGCTCGGTGCTCTGCTCACCACCGACGACCCAATTGCCGCTGAGGTCGCTGCAGCCAACATTTGGGAGTGCCCCAATCTGGTGCAGATCGACGGCCGATGGGTGCTCCTGGTTTCGCTGTGGCGACTGGCCGACGCCGTGCACGAACTGGCCGGAGTGCGGTACCTGCTTGGCGACCTGATCGCCCAGGGCCGCGGTTGGAGGTTTCAGGCAACCTCAGGAGGCGTGGTCGATGGCGGACCCGCTTTTTACGCCCCGCAGGTGCTGGCAGGCCCGGACCGTACGCTGCTTTGGGGTTGGGCTTGGGAACTTGGGCGCAGCGCCCAGCAGGTCGCAAAGGCTGGCTGGGCCGGCGTACTGACATTTCCGCGTGAGCTTTACCTGCGCGACGGCGTCCTCGGTGTGCGCCCGGCAACCGAACTCACAACACTGCGATTCGAACGCTTGGTATTTCAGCAGGGCCAACCTTTCCGGGCTCAGGCTTTCGAACTAGTCGCCAGCGGGCCGGTGGTCCTGCGGCTCACTGAAGGGTCCTCCGATCTGCTCGTGTCGTCGGCGGAAGGCACAGCAACCGAGCCAGCCCGCATTCTGGTCGATGGCAGCATCGTGGAAGTCTTTCAGCGTGGCACGAGCCACACCACGCGTGTCTACCCGACTGCCGACAGCAATTGGGTCGTAGACGGCGCTACGGTCACCGCCTATCGGCTGGGCGGCAGGGTCGCCGGTCCGGCCACCGCGGACGCGCCACCGAGTCCCGGTTGGCGGCCCGACAGCTGAAGGAGAACTGCGGAATCGGTGCTCCGCCCTCCTCATCGAGACGCTGCAGCGTCACAGTTACGGCCTCTTCGGCCATGGCCCGGTCCGGGCGTTCGATCGTGGTTAGCGGGGGCACGAGCCGCGAGGCCAGCAGCTCACCGTCGTCGAGGCTGACAATCGACAAGTCGGACGGAATGGCGAGCCCAAGATCGGAGGCCGCCAGCCGGGCACCGAGTGCCAGCCGCTCGTGAGTGCAGATGAGTGCCGTCGGTACGCCCGGTGCGGTGAGCAGCGTGCGAGCCGCGTCGAAGCCCGAGTCGATGTCGCGGTTGGGCGCCGTTTGCACTGAAGCGCTGATGTGGGCGGCTCCCGCCGTGGCCTGGATGCCCGCGACCCGCAGCCGGTTCTGCATCGCGTTCGGGGGTCCTGCAATGACGCCGATACGGGTGTGCCCGGCCTGGATGAGCAATCCAGCAGCCCCGGACCCAGCGCCCTGCTCGTCCGGAACGATGCTTGCCACGCTGGTGTTCGGATCGATGCAGTTGACCAAGATCGTCGGGATCGTCGACATCGCCTCGACAGGGTGGTATGCAGTGAGGTCCGGTGCGATCACCAACAACGCATCCACCTGATGATCACGGAGCGTGGCCAGAGCCTGGCCTTGATGATCACGATCATTGGCCGTGTCCATGATGATCAACAGGTAGCCGGCCCTTGTCGCGGTCTGCAGCGTCGCGTGCAATATGCGCTCCGCGAGTCCAACCGCGCCCGGCCAGGTCAGCACCCCAATCGTTCGTGTGCGCCGGCTGCGCAAACTGAGCGCGACGGCGTTCGGGGTGTAGTTCAGTCGGCGAGCCGCGTCGATGATCGCCTGCTGCTTGTCACGAGCGATGTGTCCTTGCGCGCGACCGTTCAGGACCAGCGAGACCGCACTACGCGACACGCCGGCAAGGTCTGCCACATCTTGTGCAGTCGCCTTGCGTGCCACCGTGTACCTGCCCCTCCCGCCACCTACTTGGAAACACTCTATGCAGACGGCAACCGGACAGGAATTTCTCAAAATCGGCCTGGGGACACACCGGTGACTCACGCTCAGCCATGCGATCCCAGCCACGGCTCGGGGCGATTCTGAGAATTGGCCTTCGTGGACCGCTGCGGAGCCTGGCCGCAGCTCAGTCTGTCCGCTGGCGGGCCGCGTCGAATGGGGCTCGGTCAAAAATGAATAGACTGTGGACGATTTTGCCTCCTTGGACCGTGACGCATTCGGCACCCGGAGCGCTTCCGACAGGAACGGTTTCGGTGTCGTAAATGACCATCGCCTTCTCATCGTCACCAAAGGCCGCAACGAGTTCTGAGCCGATGAGAATCTGCACGAACGGGCCGATGAATTCCCGGTACGCGTCGATTCCTTCTAGGCGACCGGCCGGCGCGTCGCAGACGATGTCCTCAGCGATGTAGCTCATCGCCTTTTCCAGGTCATGACCAGTCCAGGCGTGGTAATAAGCCAGCGCGACGTCGAGTGCAGGACTAGTGGATTTGGTCATGATGCTCTCCTTACTGTTATTGGGAATCAGGCGGATTCTGTTCCTTCTGCGTATGTAGACACCACGGCGAGCGCGAATGGAACGCAACCGAGGCATATCTGGCCACAATGGCATGCTGAGAGCGTGGAGCAGGCGACGCTGGAGCGGGCTCGCGACGGCGATGAGCAGGCGTTCCGCGAACTCACCGACCCGTTCCGACGTGAGCTGCTGGCACACTGCTACCGGATGCTGGGCTCGCTGGTCGACGCCGAGGACATGATGCAGGAGACCCTGCTGGCGGCCTGGCGTGGGCTCGCCAGATTTGAAGGGCGTTCGTCGCTACGGTCGTGGCTGTACCGGATTGCGACGAACACATGTCTCAACACGATGCGCACCGCCACCCGACGGATTCCGACTGAGCCGACTCCACCGTTCCAACCGCCGGAACCGACCCAGCGGGATGAGATCACGTGGCTGCAGCCCTACCCGGACAGCCTGCTTGCCGAAATCGCCGACGCCACACCTGGTCCGGAAGCCCGCTACACCCAGACCGAGGCGATCGAGCTTGCGTTTGTCAAGGGCTTGCAGCGCATGCCGCCTCGCCAGGCGGCAGCGGTTCTGCTGCGCGACGTCATCGGCTTCGGCACCGACGAGGTGGCGGCAATGCTCCAGACCAGCCAGACGGCGGTCAAGGGCACGCTGCAGCGCGGGCGGGCAGCCCTGGAGAATTCCCGCAGCGACGGCCGGTTGCCAGCGCCGAGATCAACCGAGGAGCGCGATTTGGCACGGCGCTTCGCGGACGTGTACGTCGCTGCGGACCTTGACGGAATACTCACGCTGCTGACCGACCACGCGTGGTTGTCGATGCCTCCCGCGCCACACCAGTATCACGGCGTGGATGCGATCCGGTCCTTCCTGCAGGCCAGCTTCGAGTTTCGCGGCGAACGCAGGGCTTACTTGCTCCCTGGCCGGGCCAACAGCCAACCGGCCTTTGCCAGCTACATGACTAATCGCGACGAGTCCACAGCGAGTCCGGCCGGCTTGCTCGTACTCACCTTGGCGGACGAGCGCATCGCGGCGATTACCCGCTTCCACCTCAACAACCTCTATCCGCCACTGGGCTTTCCTGCTCAGCTCCGCACCGGTGTCGGACAAAGCGCCAGTCTGAGAAGACGTAAGCGGGTCTGAACGACAGTTGGAGCCACCTCCAGCTATCTGGAGACGGACCCACGCGTCACTCAACTGGATCACGGGCCAGCGCCCCTACGCCTACAGCAGATCATTAACGACAATAGACTGCTCGCGGGAGGGGCCGACGCCAATCCCGGAGATCCTGGCACCGCAGAGCTCCTCGAGCCGGTTAACGTACACCTGGGTGTTCTTGGGCAGATCCTCGAATTCTCGGCAGCCACTAATGTCCTGAGTCCAACCGTCCAGTTCCTCATAGATCGGGACGGCATGGTGGAACTCCGACTGCGTGAGCGGCATGGTGTCGTGACGAATGCCGTTCACCTTGTATCCGATACAAACTGGGATCTTCTCCCAACCGGTCAGCACGTCCAACTTGGTCAAGAAGATGTCGGTGAACGCGTTGGCACGCGCCGAGGTCTGGACGACCAAGGCATCGAACCAACCGCAGCGGCGCTTGCGTCCGGTGGTGGTCCCGAACTCGACCCCCGCCTCCCGCAGCTTGTCGCCGTCTGAGTCGAGTAGCTCGGTGGGCATCGGTCCCTCCCCGACCCGCGTGGTATAGGCCTTGGCGATCCC
>JBKOZG010000468.1:0-9273 GCA_046725775.1 Actinomycetota bacterium
GTCAGCGAGTAGCCGCGCACACCGAGCATCCGGATCGAGGTCCGGGTCGTAGATAGTCAGCTGGAAGCCGGCGCACCGCGGCGACGTCACGAGCGCCCGCAGCAGGCGACGAACCTCGTCGACGGCGAGCCCGTTCGGGTCGGGACTATCTACCGCAGGCATCACCGATGGGTCGAGAACGTCAGCGTCCATATGCACCCAGAAGCCACTGAGGTCTATCGACTCCAACCTCATCAAAGCCTCACGCGCCACCGCCTCGACGTCGTGGCGGATGTCCTGAGCAACAGCAAGCTGGATCTTCAATGCCACCAGCTCGTCACGGCACTCGTCGTAGTCACGAATGCCGAGAACCGACACATCCCCGTCCTGCACATAAGGACTGAGCCCATCCAGATCCGTTAGGTCGGACTGACCACGCCCGGTGACCAGAGCAAGATCCTCGCCTGCGGCGGCCCCCACCCCAGTGGAGTTGCCGATGTGCCGGAAGTCTGAGTGTCCATCGATGAAAGCGAGCCCATAGCGGCCCAGGCGCCGCAGTGCGAGCATCGATCCGAGCAGAATGCTGCAGTCCCCGCCGAGCACCACCGTAAACTCGCCCGCTCGAATGTGACTGTCCAAGCGATCCGCGAGGCGGCGGGCGTAGTCAGCTATCGCGTGCGCGTTGAAGACGCCGTCGCCCTGCTTCCAGTCGCCGCGATCGTATCGCGGTGGCACCACGACGCCGCCCTCGCTCGCGATTAAACGTTCCAGCAATCGCTGATCCCGCAAAGCACCGGCCAGCTTGTAGCAACCAGGAATTGTGCCAGGGACGGGTGGCCGCAGACCAAGGTTGGACGGGCATCGAGGAGGACAACCTTCCTCACGACGCAAAGTATGGCGCTGTGACGCTGGGGACCAAGCCAGGTGATGGCCGAGCGTGCCACTCGTTGACAGCCCTCCCGTGGCCCAGAATGCTGGAGCTGGGGCTTGGTGCCAGGCTGCCTGGCCGCATCCCGAGTAGAGCGGCTCGGGTAGGGAGGAAGCTGAGCCCTGCGTGTGCCCCATTTGTGGCCCAGGTGCATCAAGGCGCCTCTGGCCGCTGCAACACCCTCGGCCGGCTCATGCTGGCCGACATCAATAACATCCGACACGGCGACGAACGCACTCGCTCCCGGGCGTACCGGAGGCTGCTGCAGGCCGCCCGCACGGGCGGGATGAGATCATGATCGACACCAGCGTCGATGGTGTCCGCGAGCACGCAACCGCCGGCTTCTCGACTGAACCCTCCGAGCAATTGAAAGGAACGTTCTGATGGACGTGCTGGAGGTCGAGGTCGAGCGGCTGCGGGTCGCGATCGACGCCGTCGTGCCGGCCGACGACTTCCCCTCGGCTTCCGAGGCCGGTGGGCTGCGGTTCTGGAGCTTGATCACCAGGAGTGAGCGCCCGGATTGGGCTGACCGGGTGATCGCGGTGTTGGACCTGCTCGACTACCGGTCCGGCGGAGGGTTTGCCGGCCTAGATGTGGACGCCCGCGCAGCCGTCCTGGACGGTCTGGTCAACGACCCCGACTTCGTTTGGTTCGCCCAGTTGGTCAACGCCGGGTTCTACGCCGACCCCGGCAACGGCGGCAACGACGATGCCGTCTCCTGGCGGATGTTGGGGTGGAGTCCGACGCCCGCCGGTGGCTGGCCGGCGGAGGTTGTCTGGCTGCCGGACCGCGGCCCGATCATCCGGCGTGACCAGGTGGCCGCGCGCTACGAAGCCGTGGTGGTGGGTTCGGGTGCTGGCGGCGGGGTGGCGGCTTGGGCGCTAGCGCAGTCCGGCAGGTCGGTGCTGCTGGTGGAGCAGGGCGACTACCCGGATACGGCCTACCTGGCTCGCGATCACTTGCACAACGCCCGCACCGACAGTGGGCTGGATCATCGGACGCTCCGCTCGTCGCCGGAGAACCCGCGCACCCTCTTGCTGGGCGCGGACCCGGTCGTCTTGCCGGCGTGGGACCCGCGCTATGGCAGCAACGCCGACACATACGGCGGCGGCACCCGTGTGTACGGCGCGCAGGCCTGGAGGTTCATGCCGGACGACTTCGGCATGGCGAGCAAATACGGGATACCCGACGGCAGCGCACTGGCGGACTGGCCGATCGGCTATGACCAGATGGAGCCGTTCTACACCCAGGCCGAGTACGAGATCGGGGTCTGCGGCTCCGCCGACCCCCACGCCGGGTCGACCCGACGTTCGCGGCCGTACCCGATGGCACCGATGCCACAGACGGCGCCCGCCAGTAGGCTGCTGGCGGGCGCCGCGGCGATCGGCCTGACTACTGCGCCGGTGCCGCTTGCCATCAACTCCACGCCGTACGACGGCCGGGCGGCGTGCGCTCGCTGCCGGCAGTGCGTCGGCTTCACTTGCCCCGTCGAGGCCAAGAACGGTTCGCACAACACCGTGCTCGCCCGGGCGGCCGCGACCGGGAACCTCAGCGTCCTGCTCGGGACCCGCGCGCAGCGGATCGTCACCGACGCCACCGGACAGGTCACTGGCGTCGACCTGGTCGGTGAGGTCGGCGGCTCACGCTGGCGCCTCACCGTGGGCGCGGAGGACGTGGTCGTGGCAGCCGGTGCGGTGGAGTCGGCGCGGCTTCTGCTGGCCAGCGAGAGCGACCGGGAGCCCGATGGGCTAGGCAATACACACGACCAGGTCGGCCGCCACCTGCAAGGGCACCTGTACGGCGGGGCGATCGGAATCTTCGACGACGTGGTCAACGACCTCGTGGGGCCGGGTCCGTCGATCTCCACCCACGACTTCCGGCACGGCAACGACGGTCTGGTGGGCGGCGGCATGATCGCAAACGAGTTCGTGCCTACACCGGTCAGCACCTTCGGCTATCTCCGGCACGCCGGCCTGATTGGGCCGCACGGGCTGGCCGCCAAACAGGGCCTACGGCACCTGTTGCCGAGAATGCAGCGCGTGGTCGGTCCCGTGCAGGAGGTGACCTCGGCCGACTCCCGGGTCCGGCTCGACCCCGCCGTGACCGACAGCCTGGGCATCCCAGTCGTCCGGCTCAGCGGCCGGCTGCACCCCAACGACTTCGCGGTGCAGCAGCTGCTGGGGGAGCGCGCCGCCGACTGGCTGCGGGCCGCCGGTGCCACCACGGCCATCGCCTACCGCCCCAGTCCAGAGAACGAGATACCGAGCAGCGGCCAACACCAGGCCGGAACCTGCCGGATGGGTACCGACCCGGCGACCTCGGTCACCGACCCCTACGGCCGGGTCTGGGACCATCCCAACCTGCGAGTGATCGACGGCTCGCTGCACATAACCAACGGCGGGGTGAACCCGGTACTGACGATCTTCGCCAACGCGTTCCGGATCATGCACACCTGGGTGGGTTCCGGTCGCGACTACCTCTAGCCTCCAGTCCGAAGGCGGAGATGACCGCATCCACTGGCGGCTCGGCTTCAATTGCCCTGAGACGAGCGGACCGGAATGTGCGATCTTGTGTGCGCCATGTGTGACCCGGCAGCTGTCTAACCAAGATCAGAATGCACACGATGCATCATCGACAACCGCTCCCGAATCTGGCGGGTGTCGTTCGGACTTCCGCGCCCTACTTGTGCCCCCAGCGGTTCAGACGGTCCAAGCTGGCCCCCGATCCAGTGCGGTTCCTAGATGGTGAAGGTGAGGCGGGACAAGGCTTGGGATGAGGCAGCATCTGGTCATGCGTGATCCGCTAGTCATCCATGTCGTACGCCACGGGCGCACTCACTCGAACCGTTTGGGGTGGGTGATGGGATGGTCAGACGAGTCGATCGAGCCCGACCAGCACGTTGCCGCCGACGCAGTGGCGGCGCGGCTGGGAGCCGCTCCTGCACCCGTGCGGGTCGTGTCGAGCCCACTCGCCCGGGCCCGTGACACGGCAGCGCCTCTCGCTGCCGCCCTCACCGTGGATCTGGAGTCCGATTCCCGTCTCGGTGAGCTGTATCAAGGTCCTTGGGAGGGGTTCGCGGAGTCCGAAGTGGCTCGCCGATGGCCGCTCGAGTGGTCGGTGTGGCGTACGGCGCCTGAGACGCTCGATCTTGACGGGCGAGAGACGCTGACAGCGCTCTATGCCCGGGTGCACGACGCCTTCGACGATCTCGTGCGTTCATCCGATGCCGCGACAGTGGTCGTGTTCACCCATGATGCAGTGGTGCGGGCGGCGGTGGCGTGGGCGCTGCGCGTCGGCCCGGCCACCTACCGGCACATCGATGTGGCGAACTGCTCGATCACCACGATCCACGCGTCCACCTCGGGCCCGAAGCTGGTTGCCCTCAACGACACCAGCCACCTGCCCGGCAGTGAACGATGTACCGTGCCGGGTTGATGCGATACGGATCCGACGAAGAAGCGCTCCTCCTCGGGCCCCAGCCAGCAGGTCACTGATCGGTGGAGCCATCGGGGGAGCGACGGGGCGGCGCTGACCGGCCCGGTCACGCAGCTCCGGGCTCACTCGGCGCGGGCCGCCGGAGCCGTTGCGTCAGCGTGATTCCCGATCCTGGTGGACACCTGATCGTGGTCGGGCAGCTCGAGCACAGCACGAGCGGGCGCGCCAGTGTGCGGCTGGCGGGCGCCCAGGTGCGGCACTCCAGCACTGTGGGGAAGTGTGACGACACCCAGTCGGCGGCGGGTGGCGACCGCCGCGCTGATCGACCGCAGGTCAGGTGCGTACGCGAACCCCGAGCCCTCGAGGTTCGATGTTCCTTGCCGCAGCACACCTCGGAACCGCATCCCTATCGAGGCCGCCAGCCGACCATCACGGCGCGAGTCACCGACGACGAGGCAGTGGTGGGGTAGCCGTCCCGACCAGTCGAGCACGGAACGCAGTTGCGCGGCTTTGTCGCGCCCCGGTGACCACGCGTCGACAACTCGGAAATGCTGTCCGAGCCGGTGACGGTCGATCCACTGGCGGACCAGCTCCCGTCGAGTCGAGCTGCAGATGCACACCTCGACACCGGCGGCGTGGAGTTCGTCGAGGAACGCCCGCAAGTCGGGGAACGGGTCAACGCAGTCCAGCAGATCCGGCTTGGACACTTCGAACCGGTGCGCGGCACGAGTGCGTGCCCGTCCGCCGGACGGGTCGATTTCCCGTAGCTGTGTCGCGAAGTCCGCTCCCGTCGACGCCAGATACCGAGACCGGGCGTCGTCGACGCCGAGCCCAAGCTCTTCATGGATCACCTTCACCGCAAGCTGGGTCAGCGGGCCCATCGAGTCGGCGATCGTGCCGTCAAAGTCCACGATCACCACATCGACGTCGGCCCACTCGAGACGGCTCGCACGCCACGAGCGGACCATCCGCACAGCGATGATCCACCAGCTCAACGCCGCAATCACCCCGAGTGCGACCGGCAACGGCCACGCAGCCACAGCGGAGCCGGCCAGGCCCGCAGTGAGCACGAGCAACCGAAGGTCACGACCGCGCCCTGACGCCACCAGTCGCCCCTCATAACGGTGCCCCAGGTCGAGCGCGGCACGGCTGGTCGAGTAGCTGACGAGCAGATGCCCGACGGTTGCGAGCACGCCGAGCATCCCGACGGCCACCCCACCACCGACCTCCGCCGTCAGGTACAGACCCGCCGCGGAGAACACCAAACCATCCACGACCCGGTCGAGCATCGGGTCGAGAAACGCACCGAACCTGCTCCCGCGGTGCGCGACCCGGGCGATCTCGCCATCGGCGCCGTCGAGGACGCTCGCCAACTGCACCGCCAGAGCAGCCACCAACAGCCAGCCCGCCAGGATCGCCGCCGCTGCGCTCAACCCAACAACGGCCGCGAGCACGGTGACCGTGTCCGGACGCAACCCTGGCGCGACCGACAGCAGCAGCGGTGTGATCACCCCGCCAGACAGGACCCGGTTGACCTTGGCCACGGCCCCGTCACGCTCCTTGCCGCCACCTGCGAGCAGCCACCGCGACGCCATTCGCAGATCCTTACGGGTGTCCACGTCCACCCAGCGGGCGCCGCTCACGTCACAGCACTCCAACCGACCCTGATCCGCGAGGCGGTGCATCCCCGCCGACAACGACGTTTCACCCGCCGCGACCGCATCACGCAAGACAACGAACACGCCGCCGGTGCACAAAAACGCCCCCGTGTCGAATGCGTCGAACGAGGAGATCCCCTTGCCGATATCACGGACCAGCCGACCTTCGGTACGCACTCGGGTCACGTCGTTGAGATCGACACCACCTGCGGCGCCAACAGAGTAGTCGACCGCAAGCACCGCACCATCCAACGGCAACTCCGAACCGACCAGCGACCACAGGATCGACCGATCGAGCAGGTGGTCGGCCATGACCAGCAAGAAAGGCTCGCCCCCCAGTGCTTCCTCGGCAGCCAACACCGACAGCCCGTTGCCTTCGTCGAACCGATCGTTGCGCACGCATCGCACCGAGACACCGAGCCGCACCGACAACCCAGCGCAAAACCGTTCGATCTCCTCGGCTCGATACCCCACCACCACCACCACCTCATCGACTCCCACGTCGACCAGGTTCCGCACGGCACGCTCCAACAGGGCGACACCGCCCACCGTCACCAGCGGCTTCACACGCCCCCGCGGCGTCCGCAGACGAGATCCCTTCCCACTGGCGAGCACCAGCCCACGCACGACCTCCCCCTTCCGGACAGGCGGCGGCCACGGAGCCGGAAAGTAGGAATGCAGGACCACCGCAAGCGAGCGGAACACCAAAAAGATACCCAAGACGAATACCAGATGGACAACACTTGAACGACACCTGAATCCACGCCGCGTCCGGGCCGGCCCGCCACACCGCACACGTGGGGACGGCGTCGGGGCAAGGTGGATATGTTGTCGGCGGACCTGCCTACTGACCAGGCTTTCGATAGTTGCGGCTCGATATATCGAACCGATAGCCTGACGCGCGTGATCGAGATGGCGATCCTCGGGGTCCTCAAGGAGCACGAGGCGCACGGCTATGAACTGAAGAAGCGGATGGCCGAGCTCGCTGGTGGGTCCGGCGGCGTCTCGTTCGGATCCCTCTACCCCGCGCTCAACCGGCTCGAGCTGGCGGGCGCCGTCCGCATGATTGATCACGCCCGGCCCCGGCTGGTCCTCCCGATGACCGGCGCCATCAGCAGTGAGTTGTCGGCCCTGCGCCACCAGCGCAAATCGGCGACGAGCGAGCGGAAGTCCGGCCGGCGCGACAAGAAGCGCAACCGCAAGGTCTATGGCATCACCGACAAGGGCGAGACCCGCCTGCGCGAGCTGCTCATCAACGCTGACCCCTCCGACGACCGTGCCTTCCACGTGCAGGTCGCGTTCTGCCGCTTCCTCGAACCCGTCGCCCGGCTCGGCCTCTTCGAGCGGCGGCGTGCCCACCTGACCGGCGAGCTGGCCAAGCGCCGTCGGCCCGCGGACACTCCGACAACCGACCCCTACCTCCGCTCTCTCAAGGAGCGCGACATCACAACACTGACCGACGACCTCGGCTGGCTCGATGAGCTCACGCGCATCACGCAAGAGCAACTCGTCCCGGCCGTCCCCCGACCGGTCGTCCCCGCTAGAGGAGGCACCCATCCATGAGCAAGATCCGCTTGGCGGTCGCCGGCGTCGGCAACTGCGCCAACTCCCTCATCCAAGGGCTCGAGTACTACAAGGACGCCGACCCATCTGACGAGGTGCCTGGCCTCATGCACGTAGTGCTCGGCGGCTACCACATCCGCGACATCGAGCTCGTGGCCGCGTTCGACGTCGACGCCGAGAAGGTCGGCCTCGACGCCGGCAAGGCCATCTGGGCCAGCGAGAACAACACGGTGAAGTTTGCCGAGGTCGACGAGCTCGGTGTGACCGTCATGCGCGGCCCGACGCTCGACGGCTTCGGCGAGTTCTACCGCGAGACCTGCGAGGAGTCGCCGACGGCGCCGGTCGACATCGCGCAGGTCCTGCGCGACACCCGCGCCGACGTCCTCGTCTCCTACCTCCCGGTCGGCTCCGAGGAGGCGCAGCGCTACTACGCGCAGGCCTGCCTCGAGTCGAACACCGCGTTCGTCAACGCCATCCCGGTGTTCATTGCGAGCGAGCCCGAATGGGCTGCGAAGTTCGAGGAGGCCGGTCTGCCGATCGTCGGCGACGACATCAAGAGCCAGGTGGGCGCAACCATCATGCACCGCATGCTCGCCCGCCTCTTCGAGGATCGCGGCGTCGCGATCGACCGCACGTACCAGCTGAACTTCGGCGGCAACATGGACTTCAAGAACATGCTCGAGCGGAAGCGCCTGAAGTCCAAGAAGATCTCCAAGACACAATCGGTCACCAGCCAGATCGACCAGGGCATCTCCGACGACGACGTCCACATCGGCCCGAGCGACCATGTACCGTGGCTCGACGACCGCAAGTGGGCCTATATCCGCGTCGAGGGCCGCAACTTCGGCGACGTGCCCCTCAACGTCGAGCTGAAGCTCGAGGTGTGGGATTCCCCCAACTCGGCCGGCGTGATCATCGACGCCCTCCGCTGTTGCAAGATCGCCCTGGACCGCGGCATCGGCGGCGCGTTGCTCGGCCCGTCCGCGTACTTCATGAAAAGCCCGCCCATTCAGTACCGCGACGAGGAAGCGCGCGAGCTGGTCGACAAGTTCGCAAGGTGATGTAGACAGGGGCGATGCGCCCGACTCGCCGCGTCGACGATCTCTTCGTCGATCAAGACGAGCTGTACCCGGATATAGGGCAACAACAGGCAAGCCTCCCGGCGCGCGAAGAGGCGGGAGCGAACTCGGTCGCGGCGGCAGTCGCACCGGCGCCGCCGCCGAAGCGGAACGGCCGGGGTATGGGCATATCGCCTCCTGCTCCTCATCGCGACCCGCGTACAGCTGTGCTGGCGATCGCAGGCTAGCGCCAGAGTGCGACAGCACGGGCCTCGACTGTGAACATCGTGGACGGAGGTGTCACAGAGTACTTGCCCGACTTTCGGGATCAACCAACGCGGTTCCAAGTCCTGTATCCGTCGGAGACGCCTGCGCCCGCGCCTACACTCTGGCCCACATTTCCGCTCAAGGCCGACACGAAACGGGTGAGGTACCCGCGAACTGCCAAGTCCTGCGAGTCTGCGGGACCCACAGGACTTGGACTGGTCATGGAAGAGCAGTGCTCTTTCAGAGGACGATCATGAGCGACGCGATGGCGAAGAACACGCTCTGGGCGCTGTGCACCGCGATCCCGATCCAGGCACTCCGGTAGCGCTTCGTCGGGTAAGCGAGAAGGAACGACTCAACGAGCGTCCCCGGCATCACCCACGGC
>JBKOZG010000243.1:0-3692 GCA_046725775.1 Actinomycetota bacterium
GGCATATCCGGCCCGGCCTCGTACCAGTCGTTGAGCCCGAGAGTCTTTTGCCAGGCGGTGTCATTGCGGCGTGCAGGGTTTACTGCCAAGAAAAAGGTGCTGTTGTGGACCATGTAGTTGCGGCCAAGCAAGCCGGAGGAATTGCCTAGTCCGTTAGGGTGCTGGGAGTTCACCGAGCGCAGCAACAAGGCTGCCGAGTTGACCGCGCCGCCGGACACTACGAAGGTCTTCGCCTCGATTCGGACAGTGCGTCCGGCTACATCCGCTTCGGCGGCTGTGACCGCATCGCCATCGTCGTTGGTGTGCAACCGGTGAACGTAGCCGCCCAGTAGCAGCCGCACCGACGGTGACTCGAGGGCCGGCCGGACGGCCCGATTCTCTGCATCACTTTTATTCCCGGTCGACGAGGGAGATCCATCAGCGGTGGCATCGGCGCGCCGTTCGACCATCGAACGAAGATGCATGCCGTTGGCCATATGGAACGGGTGCAAGCCCTGTTGGCGGAGCCGTACGGCGAACCGCTCGATGGCGGGCTCGTGGCTGAGCGGTGGATAGGGGTACGGGGTGGAGTGTTCGGGCTCGGTTGGGTCCTCCCCGACTGCGCCGTGCACCTCGAAGAGCTCTTCAGCCTTGGCGTAGCACGGCTCGAGGTTGTCGTAGCTGAACGGCCATGCTGGGGATACGCCGTCGTGGTGCTCGACCTCCTGGAAGTCGCTGCGGCGGAAGCGGGGCAGGCAGGCGCCGTACATCTTGGTATTTCCGCCCACCCAGTAGTAAGCGCCCGGTTGGAACGGCTCCCCGGTCTGGGCGTCATACCAAGGCCCAGACGTGACGTACCGTTTCTTGATGAACACGTGGTCGGGCTGGCTGTTCTCTGGCTCCCTTGGCAGGAACTGGCCGCGCTCGATGATCAGTACGTCCACGCCGGTGTCCTTCAGTGCCCAGGCGAGAGTGCCGCCACCCATACCGGAGCCGATGATCGCCACGTCTGCAGTCAGCGTGTCTTGATCAGGGGAGACAAGCGCGCCGGGCCGCAGCTGCGGCTGCGGTACTGGCTCAGCCATGGCGCGTGGCGGGTACGACTTGTCGGGTTGGCGTGGAGTTGATCAAGGCATCGACTTCCTCTCGCTGTGGCATAGCGGCCAGATCGCCGCGCCGCGTGGTGACCAATGCGCCGACGGCAGCGCCTTGATCAACTCTTTCCTGCATGCTGTCGCCGACGAGAAAAGCCGCGAGGTAGCCAGCGGCAAAGCCGTCGCCAGCGCCGACGGTGTCGACAGGTGTGACAGTGACCTGGTGTACCTCGGGATCACCGGTCGCGCCAGTCGTCTCCAAACCTGCCACAGCAATGAAGCCGACGTTCATCATGATGTCGATGAAGATCGAATCCGGTGCCAGGAACGAGCGCAGGAATTTGCCCTTGGTGTTGAACCGGGTGGCCATGGTCTTGCCAACCTGAATGACCACCTCCCGGCGGGTATCGTCGCCGGTCAGCTCCCACCACTTTTTCCAGGTCGGGCACAGTACGAAGCCGAGGTCCCTTGACTCTGCGGAAGGCCCAGTACAACGGTCTCTACCTCACTTCTCACCAACGCCGCCGACCCAGGAAGGAGCCTGGGCGCCGGTACGAATGATCATGCTCTTGTGCTCGATGTATTCATCGATCGCTGTCCGGCCAAGTTCGCGGCCGATTCCGGAGGCGCCGTAGCCGCCAAAGGAGATTTCCGGGAAGCCGTCCATGTAGCAGTTGATCCAGACGGTTCCGGCCTTGGTGGCCCGCGCATAGCCCAGGGCGGTGTCGATATCGCGGCTCCAGACTCCGGCGCTGAGTCCGTAGCCGGTGGCGTTGGTGATCTCCACGGCCTCGGCAAGATCAGCAAACCTCACCACCGACAGCACCGGTCCGAAGATCTCTTCCCTAGCAACGCGAGCGCTCTTAGGCACACCGGCGAGCACGGTAGGTGAGTAATCACGACCGCGATCTGAGTCCAACTGAGTGCCGCCCAGCGTGACTGACGCGCCTTCGGCCCGGCTAAGATCAACATAGTTACTGACTACACCCAGGTGCTTCGCAGAGATCAACGCGCCGACCTTCGTAACAGGGTCGATCGGATCGCCAACTGCAACGTCCTGGGCGCGCTCTACGACCCGTTCGGTGAACTCGTCGGCAATGTCGGTGTGCACCAGGAGTCGGGAGCCGGCGTTGCAGCACTCACCCTGGTTGAAGTAAGCGCCGAAGACCACCTTCTCCAGCGCTGCGTCGAGGTCGGCGTCGGGGAAGACCACCTGAGGGTTCTTGCCGCCCAGCTCAAGACTCACCTTTTTCAGATCCTTTGCGGCAGCTTGTGCGACCATGCGTCCGACGCCGGTGGATCCGGTGAACGTGGTCATATGGGTGCCGGGGTGGCCCGACAGCCAGCCGCCAACATCTCCGCCGCCGTGCACCAGGTTGACAACGCCGGTGGGCACACCTTCGTCGTGCAAGATCTGAACGAGGCGAGTTGTGGTGCCGGGCGTGAGATCGCTGGGCTTGACTACCGCGGTACAACCGACCGCCAGCGCGAATGGCAGCTTCTGGGAAACGATCAAGAGTGGAAAGTTCCACGGTGTGATCACTCCTACGACACCAACGGGTTCCTTGACCGTGACGGCCAGGTAGTTGCGTCCAAGATCGTTGTGGGCGTCGCCGTACGCGTGCTGGGCGAGGCTGGCGGCGTAGTACCAGATGCCCGCCGCGCTGGTCACCTCGTCCTTGGCCTGTGTGACGGGCTTGCCGGACTCCAGCGTCTCGATCAAGGCCAGCTCATTGCGTTCGGCTTCAATCCGCGCGGCGACGCGCCGCAGCAGCGCGGCCCGTTCCGCACCGGAGATTCGCGGCCAGTCACCGGTGCTGAAGGCCTTGTCGGCTGCGGTAACGGCGGCATCGACATCGGCCTGACTGGCACTGTGGTAGCTGGCGACGCATATGTCGTGAGCGGGGCTATCGCGTAGCACCGCCTCCCCTCCACCGCCGATTTCGCGGCCGTCGATGATGTTGGGCCAAATGTTCGCTGTGACGGTGGGCGGGGCGGTGCTGGTGATCGTAGTCATGACAGTGCTTTCGGTCAGGTCCCGCGGTAGTACGGGTCGCGTTTTTCAGTGAAAGACGCGAAACCTTCGACCGCGTCCTCAGTAAAGGCGGTGGCGGCGGAGCTCACTTGCTCCATCGCCTGGTAAGCGTCGTCGGAGTCGATGGCCTGCTTCGCCATTTGTACGGCGATGGGGGCTCGGGCGGCGATCTTGTTGGCCAAGGCACGGGCGGCGTCGATCACGTGCGTTCTGGGCGCCAGCTGGTTTGCGACACCCCACACTAGAGCCCGGTCAGCGGTCAGCGGCTCGCCGGTGAAGATCAACTCCTTGGCTCGCCCGGCGCCGACAAGATCACGGAGCCGTCCAGTGCCGCCCCACCCAGGCAGCGCGCCAATGCCGACCTCCGTCAGACCCAGAGTGGCGTCATCAGCGACGATCCGCAGATCGCAAGCCAGCGCCAGCTCGAACCCGCCGCCGTAGGCATTGCCGGTGACGGCGGCGATCGTTGGCTGCCTGAGCCCCGCAAGGCGGTCGAAGACCCGGTGCCCGAGGCGAGTCCACAGCGCCCACATGTCCAGCGGTTGCAACGCCTTGAAGCGCTTGATGTCTGCGCCGGCACAGAA
>JBKOZG010000386.1:0-2149 GCA_046725775.1 Actinomycetota bacterium
GGGTTCGCGCCGGCGTAGTCGCGGGAGTAGCGGCCCTCATAGATTGTCCCGAATTTGTCGATCAGGAAGTTGTAGCCGATGTCACCCCAGTCCTGGGTAACCGAGTGGTAGTAGTAGATCGACCTGATCTGGGCCTCGGCCGCGGCTCGGTCGGTGTAGTTGTCGCTGGTCGCCGTGTGGTGGACGATGAGCTTCTTGGTCGGATAGAACTGCGGCGCCCAGGTCATATACGCCGGGTCTGCCCCCCAACCTCCGCGCGAAACGATCGATGGCTCGGCCGCGGCAGCGCTTTCTATGGCCGATGTGGGGGACGGCGTGGGTTCCTGGGCGGTAGTGGTCACTCCGTCGGAGAGTCCGAGGACCGTCAGTCGCGCCAGCGGTCGGTCGGTACTCACTCGCACCGCAACAGCTCCAGGCGCCGACAGCAGAGCGCCGTATGTCGTTCCGTTCTTGCGCTGCTCACCCATCTCGTCGCGCCCCGCGGATTGGGGCGTCCCGAAGTGCACACCATCAGAGGAGAAAGCAACCGTGACAAGCGCATCTGCGTTGCCCTGCCAATACGTCGCTACACTGTACGCCGGCCGGGTAAGGGCGAAGGTGGCGGCGGCAGTGACTGAACGCACCACCCGCTCTGACCGCGTGGCCACGTGGCGGGGGACCGAGGCGTCGGCGGAGTGCTCGGCGACGAGGCTGGGGCCGGTGAGGCCGACGGCAAAGACGAGCATTAGCAGCAAACGGCGCAGCATGGAATCCTCCAAGAGGGACCAGGTGGACGCGCCACGTTAGCGTAGATTTCGCTGCGGAGGTGGGATATCCGGCTTGCACCCACACTGGTCGGTGCGGGACCACGCCGGAGGTTCAGGCTTAGCGCGGACTTGCCGGCGGCAGAGATTGCAACACCCGGATCTAGCGAGCCAGCCGGCCGCCGGGCGTTTCGGATGGTGCGGTCCTGCGTGCTGATCCAGCGAAGGGGTCACTAGTGCAGGCCCGCGTGGGCTCAGTCGTGCGCGGCGGATGAAATAGCCCTGCTCGGGTCGGGACGCAGGTGAACGGTCCGGCGTGGCAACGAGGTCCTGCTCGAACGGGACAACGTGGACAAGTTGCAACGCGACCCTTCCGACCTGGCTCGGATCGTAAACGCATCGCCGCGCCGGCTTACTTTGAGGTGCACACGATGTCCTCCCCAATTCGCCGTCGGAGCCAGTGACCAGTCGGACCGCCCGCCAGTAACCACGGCACCAACGGACGGACACCAGTCAGCGAACTCCACCCCGGCCTTCACCGACCCCCCTGCGCAGAGATCGGACAAAGATCCCGGCCTGATCGAACCTGCTCGGAGAAGGTGGCTGTGAACGCGCCCTCCATCGCACAGTCCTTAGGGAAAGGTGCCACAAGGGGCGTGCTCGCTGTCGTGAGCGAAACCGTAGGACATCAGGCGCCAGGCATCACTTCCCACTGCTTGATCACCAAATCGCGCGCCATATCCCAGCTCCTTCTTCGAGGATGCCTCTACTCGTCATACTGGCGAGAGTGCGCTTGGCCCCTTCAGGGTCATCACCCGGAGCAACTCGATGAGTTGATCTTCGTTTACCCAGACTCGGTAAACCTTCCCGAACGACAGCTTTCGTACTACGTCGAAGACTTGCAGTTCATCGTCCTTGAAAATGCGCACGCGGTCGGGTGCAGCGGCAACGACGCCGGCCGCCGTGGTTATGGTCGCATCGTGGGCCATCAGCAGGCCTCATGTGTCCCTAAGCCTTACGTTCAGACTCACTGCGCGGGGGTGAATTCGGCCGTTGGCGTACATAGCTCTGATGGATCCAACTCCACCAGATCATTTTCGAACACGCATTCAATATATGGCCTCACCAATTTCGGACGACACATGTGTTGTTCACTTGCCGAGCAGTTTGAAGGCGTGGTGGGTTTTTCCGGTCCGGTGAGAGTAGACGACCCAGGCGAGGCTGATGGCTTCCAGCCAACGCGCACTTTCGATGCCACCCATGTCGATCACTGGCCAGCCGAATTCCCGTAGCAGAACCGTGACGGTTCGTTTCGCCTCGTCGCTGTCTCCAGCAATCAGCATGTCCGGCTCACCGCCGGTCAAGCTCGGGTTGATCATGACATCGGCCTGAACGATGTTGAGGCC
>JBKOZG010000454.1:0-6046 GCA_046725775.1 Actinomycetota bacterium
CCGGACCGGCAAGCGGATGGCCGAGGGCCTGCGGATCATCTCGATTGCCTTCAAAGAGGCACCGAAGAGCATGTTCCCTGCGGGATCGGGGGTCGGCTCGTCCGGTCCGGACCATCTTACTTTTGATCTTGCGGACGAGGCCAAAGTCTCTCTCTCGTTCTACGGCAAGCGACCCGGACCAGGCATGAAGCTCGACAAATTGAGCATGCAGTTCTCAACCCACGAGACCGATCGGGTGGGCGAGATTCTCGAGGCGTACGAGCGGTTGATCTTGGATTCCATGCGCGATGATCACACGCTCTTTACAACCGCCGAAGGCATCGAGAGCCTTTGGGAACGGTCTGAGCCGTTGTGCAAGATCCGCCTCCGGTGCGCCCGTACGCTCCTGGCTCGTGGGGGCCGAACTCAATCCACCAGCTGGTCGCGCCCCATGCATGGCGGCTGCCGTTCGAGCGGGGCTGGCGAGGCAAGAAATAGCGAAGTTCTGTCGACTGCCAGCATCGAACACTGAATAAATCTCACGCATTGCGCCTGATTCCGTATAAAGGTGCTCGCCCTGACGACATCTAAATGTTCCCTAAGACGAGAATTGGTGATTCTTGTTTGCGAGCTCGCGGAACTCGGAGGCGAGGCTGGGCAGCGCGGGGGATGCGCTCACAATTGCGGCGTCATCAGCTCTGCAGCGAGTGACCTTGTTCGTGCTTCAGTCAATCGGCCGTCAGCAATCGCCACGTCAAAACGGCGGCGGAGCACAGCCCCTGGAGATAGCACCACCGGGCGGTCCCAGGCGAGTGCTGAGCCGATGCCGGGGTACTCACGCACTCGAACGAACCACGGCTCCCCAGCCTCAGCCGCGCCGGGCGCCGCGATGACGATCGTGGCTGGCCCGCTCAGCGTCGGTCGTGCAGCGAAGTCGGCAGACCAGGCAACCCACCGCGCGACGGTGCCGTGGACCTCGACTTCGCCGCGCGCCTGATCGGTAAACACCTCTACGTTGTCGCAAGCGGGAAACCGCCAGAAGAAACCGCCGTAGCCACCGCCGACGCGCCCCTTGCTGCCCGGGGAGGCAAGCTTCGCGCCTGCGTCGGCGCGCAGACTGGACTCGAATGTGAGCTTCCAACTCTGCTGGTTCATCGCGGCCCAGCCGATCAATCGCTGCTCACGAAGGTGGACCGATCCATCGTGGCCGATCCATTGCAGCTCTTGGGTAAACGACTCATCCCGGAACACGGGCGGCTCGCCCACGATCCTTCCGTGGTCGTCGAGGAGCACATAACCCTGCCCGTGAATGTAGGTCCGACCGCCCCAGAAGTTGGTGCCACTCACATCGGATATTGCCATGCCAATTCCGTTGTGCCAGTCGTGGTCCGCGGGATGCTGCGCGGTCACAACCACGCCGTTCAAGGTGCGTACGGGATGCAGAACCGGACGGGGACTCGAAGTAGGAATGGTGCCTCGTCCGTCGCGGTAATGTGCCACCTCGACCCCGGCAATATTGGCCCGAACAAGAGTCCTGTCGTGGTCGGAGTGAGCCCAGGGCACGCTGAGCTCGGCGAACGTCTGCCCGCTCATTGCGGCCTGCCACAGCCAGTGCTCGACATTGTCGACGATCGCACGCCGGTCGTTGCCCTCGCCTTTCCATTGGATTGCGCGGGGATCGATGCGCACCGGCTCCTCGGCCGCAGCGACGGCGTCCAACACAGCCATGAACGCCCCCGTACTGACAAGCGGCACGAGCAGCGGCGCTCCGTCATGGCGGTGGGCTAGCAAGTTCTCGAATAGGTCCACGCGGCCTGTGATCTCCGTGCGGCTCTGCTCCTCTGTTTCGATCTCCACCCGATCGGCCGTGTAAGCGAAGGTGGCCCGGCCGAGCGTTCCTTGGATGTGCACTTGCGGCTCGCGCTCGACGGGGGAGCACAAGCTGAGTGCGCAGGTCACCCGGAGTCCCCGGGTTGTGCGAATGCGAACCACCGAGGTGTCGTCGCTGTCAATAGCGTTGGCCCGGTAGAGGCCGGTTTCAACCGACTCGACGTCCTCCTGCCGGCGGCAGCCGACGACCGCCAGTGCGGTGGCCACCGCGTGCGCCAAGGGGTTTGTGACCACCCCGTCGTTAACTGCCTGGCCTTGCAGGCTGCGGCGCCCGGCCCAGGGTGAACGGCTCCAGTAGCCGACAGTCCGCGACCAAGCGCCGACGGCGCTCACGCTGACTACGCGGCCGATGCCGAGGACATCTGTTTCCAGCATCTCCAGGCCGCGTGAGCCGAGGCTCTGAAAACCGACCTGAACCACGTGTCCGGTCTCCCGCTCCGTCGCGAGGAGGGAGTTGAAGTCGTCCATCGAGGCCACGGGCGGCTTCTCCAGATAGACATCAGCGCCGGAGGTCAATGCAATTTGAGCGAGTCGGAAGTGGTCGCCGATTGGCGCGGCGATGACCACGACGTCCACCGGACCGACTGCGGCGAGTGCCTCCGTCAGATCGGCGTGCAGATCCACGCCGTAAATAGTCGGCGGATCCATGACGACTCCAGGATCGACGGCCGCGACGAGCTGCACAGCGCCCTGGTCTGTGAGCCGGGCGATCCGTTCGGCGTGGACCGCTCCGTAGCCGCGGACGCCGACGAGGACCACGCGCGCCGGTGAGTTGGTTGAAGTGGAGCCGGTGCCCATCAGCTGGCGGCCATGAACTGATTGCTAGAGCAGTCCAGTTCGAGGTCAGGCACACTGTTCTCGGCTGCGGGCGGAGGATTCAACCCAATCTCCTACTTTTTCGAGCAATCAGGTGCGATGACTAGAAAACGCTTTCACAAAGGTACACGATAGATTCATCCCATAGCTAGCCACACCCAGCAGAACGGACCGGACGTGGCAACATCACCCAACAGTCGATCGCGCACCATCGCTGATGTTGCCCGGCGTGCGGGCGTGTCACTGGCCACTGTCTCACGGGTGATGAACGGTAACCCGTCTGTCGATGAGGCAATGGCGGAGAAGGTCCGTGCCGCGGCGGCGGAACTCAACTACACAGCCAGCCCGCTGGCCCGCAGCCTGGTCCTAGGCAAAACGAACACCATTGCGATCGTTGTGCCCGACCTGGAAAACCCGAGCTTCCACGGCGTGTTGCGAGGCTTGAGCCGTGCTGCCGCACGCGATGGCTATCACATCTTGATCGCCGACTCCGAGGAGTCAGTCGTCGAGGAAAAGATCCTTGCCGTCGAGACCCGCAGGCGCTGCGACGGCATCGTGCTGTGCGCGCCGCGCATGGCAGAGGCGGATCTCCAACCACTGCTGGAGGAACTGAAACCAGTTGTGCTCGTGAACCGTGACGCTGGATCGGTCAGCACGCCCGTGATCGCCGCCGATCATCGGACGGCGCTGGTGGAGCTGATCGATCTGCTGTACGGCTATGGTCACCGCTCGCTGGTTTACCTCGCCGGGGTGCCGCAGAGCGCATCGAACGCCCGTCGGATCGAGGCGATCCAGGACTATCGCGACGATCATCCGGACGTAGCAATCCGGGTTCTCCCCTGCGGCGTCAGCTTCGAGTGCGGCTACGACTCCGCAGAGCGCGTTCTCGCCACCTCCGCGACCGGCGCATTGGCGTTCAACGATCTCGTTGCGATGGGCTTGATGAGCGCCCTCAGCGAACGAGGCGTGAGCGTGCCAGGACACATCTCAGTCGTGGGATTCGATGACATCCCGTTTGCCCGCTATATCAACCCGCCCCTGACGACCGCATCCGTTCCGGGCACCGAACTCGGAGAGCAGGCCTGGCATCGGATGTGGGACCTGCTGAACGGCCGCGCACCTGGCCACGCGATCTTCTTCCGACCCAGGATCGAGCGTCGCGGCAGCACCGGTCCGGTCCGGCTCAGCGAGGCCGTGCGCTGACAACCGCGACCGAGCCGCCGCCCGGCCCGCGCCCGAATCCAATCGCCGGTTACGAAGACTGGCCGGCTGCAGTGCAATCGGCTGAGCCCTATCTCGGGGCGGATGCGGCCGGCACAGCGTTGGGCCGCGTGCTCGGTTTGCGCCGGCCTCCCGACCGTCCAATCGTGTTTTGACGAGGGTCGTAAGCGCCTAGATGGCGTCCTCATTCGTCGACTGCGTTGGTCGGTTGGCTACGGGCCGGACACGAGCGGGTGGCTGCTGCGCCCAGCAGGCGTTCGGCGCAGCCTGCCAGGTGTACTCGGCATGCACTGTCATGGCGGCGTCCGGTCCGTCGGGGCTGAGCAGCTGGTCGACCTCGGTGCCGACTCCAGCTCGCGCGCAGTCGGGCTTCGCGACGCTTACTACTCCGGTCGCGCCCCAGCGAACGAGCTGGCTCGTCAGGGTTACGCCGTCCTCGTGCACGACACTTTTTCATGGGCCAGCCGGCGGTTCGATCTCGCCCGTCCGACGCCTCGGCTGGCCGCGCTGTTGGAAGCCCAAAGCGCGCTCTGGCGATTCGGTCTCAATTCCTGGTTCAGTACCGAACGATGACGAACTCTTTCCACGCACCGGCATGGAGGCGGCTCATGATCAGCTACTCGCCTGCATGCGGGCACCAATCGTTACCGCGGTCCTTTACACCAGGCGGGCACACCTTTGACGCGGCCATGCAGGACGAGGCGTGGGCCTTTCTGGCCGAAGCCTTGTAACCTCCAACTCGAGCCACCACCCACATTGACAGACCAAAAGCTCGTTGTTACGGTCAGTAAGCGTTTTCTCAGCGACATTGCGGCACCGTCGACGAAAGCCGTACTCGCCAGAAAGGTGACAGGATGACCGCCCCACCAGATGAACTGGACCCCTCCGCGACCGCGCTGCTCGGAGATCGCGCCTACCCAGAGTCACAAGTCTCTTACGAGGGCGCCACCTACTGGCTGGAACGGTCAGTCGACGGTGTGAAACAGCTAGTGGCCGTGGCCAATGACGAATCCGCCTTCCGTGCCTTCGCGGGGACTGTGGAACGGATGGATGGCAAAGTTCGTTTCGTCGCGGAAACCACGCCGGAAAATGCCCTGGCACTGCGGTCCGCGCTCCCATGGTTGAGACCGTCCCGCTTCGGATTGCGTACCTCGGCTGGCTTCGGCGACCGGCTCGGGCTGGCGACACCGGGCCACGTGCGGGCGCTGAAGGCGGTCGGAGCGGCAATCAACCCAGTCTTCGCTCAGCAGTCCATCCGGGAGATGGGGCGCTGCCACCGAACCCCGCGCGATGTGCTTGACGACGCCACCTGGGGTGCCTTCCAAGCTGGCTGGACAAAGCCAGTCGGCGGCGACGCGGATCATTTGGAACACCTTGACGACATCGACGCCACCGTGGCTGCCGGTTTCGTCTTCTACACGTTGGATCCCAAGGCAGAAGTCGACCCTGAGGCGGAGCATGCCGATCCGGCGGCGGTTCGGCAGAAGGTCGATGCGCTCGACTGGGCTGGTCTGGAGTCGGACGTGGCGACATTTGCAAAAAGGTACGCCGGGCACCGAATCGACCTGGGCCACGAGACGCTCGAGCTCGACGAGGAGTCTGTCTTTCGTGCCATGGCGAAGTATGGCCCATCCCTGGCGCACGCCATGGCCATGTATCGGCGGCTGATGGAGAAGGGCATCGACTGCGAGGTGGAGTTCGCCGTCGACGAGACCGACTATCCAACCAAGCCGGCCGAGCATGTCGTCGTGGTTAGCGAGTTGCAGCGTCTCGGGATGGACTTCGTCTCGTTTGCGCCGCGCTTCGTCGGCCGCTTCGAGAAGGGTGTTGAGTACATAGGCGACATCGATCAGTTGCAGCGTGACTTTGGGATTCACGCCGAGCTTGCCCAGGCGCTCGGCCCGTACAAGCTGTCGCTGCACTCTGGCTCCGACAAGTACTCCACATATCCGCTGATCGCAGAGGCAACCAAAGGTTTGGTGCATCTAAAGACGGCTGGCACCAGCTGGGCGGAGGCGCTACGTGTAATCGCCCACAACGATTCCGATCTGATGCGTGAGGTTCTCGCGCTCGCGCTCGACAGCTTCGAAGCCAACCGCAAGAGCTACCACCTCTCCTGCGACCCGACGAGAATCCCGAC
>JBKOZG010000233.1:0-7077 GCA_046725775.1 Actinomycetota bacterium
GTCATACTCCGCGGCAATCCAGAGCGGTTCGGTGTCGGCCAGCGTGCCGTCGAAATCCCACAGCGCTGCAGCGAGCGTCGAAGTTGTTGTGTCGCTCATGGCGCGGCCATTCTTCCGCACGGTCCGGGGCATGCGCGAACCGACGACCTCGCAACGCCAAGGCCTAACGGGCGTTGAAGTACTTTGCCTCAGGATGGTGCACGATCAGCGCATCAGTGGACTGCTCAGGATGCAGCTGCAGCTCCTCAGAAAGCTCAACGCCGATCCGCTCCGGGCGGAGCAGCGCCACCAGCTTGCGGCGGTCGGCCAGCTCGGGGCAGGCCGGATAACCGAAGGAGTATCGGGAGCCGCGGTAGGCCTGGTCGCGGATCATCTCTTCCATCGGCCCGTCATCGCTGGCGAAGCCGAGGTCGGCGCGGATCCTGGCATGCCACATCTCGGCCAGCGCCTCGGTCAGCTGGACGCTGAGCCCATGCAATTCGAGATAGTCCCGGTACGCATTCTGATCGAACAGGCTCGCGGTCGTCTTCGAGACCTGCGCCCCCATCGTGACCAGGTGGAAGGCCAACACATCGGGACCCTTGTCAGCCGCCAACTGACGGTCGCGGAAGAAGTCGGCAAGGCAAAGGAAACGGCCACGGGTCTGTCGTGGGAAGGTGTAGCGCTGTAGCTCCGCTGCTGGATCGGAGACATCGCCTCCCAAACGGAGCACAACAAGGTCGTTGCCCTCGCTGTAGCACGGCCAGTACCCGTACAGCACGACGAACTCAGCGATCGCGTCCGTCTGGATGCGGTCCAGCCACATGCGCAGCCGGGGCCGGCCTTCGGTTTCGACGAGCTCCTCGTACGAAAGCCCATTACGGGAGCCTTTGAGACCCCATTGGCCCATGAAGGTGGCCCGCTCATCGAGATAGGCCGCGACGTCGGCCAGCGAGATGCCTTTGACGATCCGGTCGCCCCAAAATGGCGGAGTCGGTACGTCAACGTCGACCGCAACATCGGAACGACGGTCAACTTCGGTGTCAATCCGCTCCTCGACAAGGGTCGTCCCGCGAGCCTTGACCCGCCGCTCCCGTGGCGTCGGAAGCGCAGCCCCTTCCTCGCCGCGCTTGACCGCCATCAACGCGTCCATCAGCCGGAGCCCTTCAAAGGCGTCCCTGGCGTAACGCACCTCACCAGCAAAGATCTCTCGGAGATCTTGCTCCACGTAGGCGCGGGTCAGCGCTGCACCGCCTAGAAACACCGGGTACGCCGTAGCGATACCCCGCCGGTTGAGCTCCTCTAGGTTCTCCTTCATCACAACTGTGGACTTCACCAACAATCCGGACATGCCGATCGCATCGGCATCGTGTTCCTGCGCCGCGTCGATGATCGCGCCGACCGGCTGCTTGATCCCTAGATTCACCACGGTGTAGCCGTTGTTGGTGAGGATGATGTCGACCAGGTTCTTGCCGATATCGTGCACGTCACCCTTCACGGTTGCAAGCACGATGGTGCCCTTGCCGCGGGCGTCGGTCTTCTCCAAGTGCGGCTCGAGGTAGGCGACCGCGGTTTTCATCACTTCGGCCGATTGCAGCACGAACGGCAGCTGCATCTGACCTGATCCAAAGAGCTCACCAACGACCCGCATGCCGGCCAGCAGGTCGGTGTTGATGATCTCCATCGCTGGCTTGCCCTCCGCGAGAGCGGCATCAAGATCATCCGTAAGGCCCTTGCCCTCGCCATCGATGATGCGACGCTGCAGCCGTTCGCTAACGGGCAGCTTGAGCAGCTCCGCGGCACGCTCGGCCTTGGCGTCGGCTGTCGTCACCCCTTCGAAGAGCTCGAGGAAACGTTGCAGCGGATCGTATCCGGGCTCGGTGTCAGTGGCTGGTCGTCTCCGGTCGTAGACCATGTCGAGCGCCACTGCTCGTTGCTCGTCAGGGATCCGCGCCATAGGAACGATCTTGGCGGCGTGCACGATCGCCGAATCCAGGCCGGCTTCGATGCATTCGTTCAGAAAAACCGAGTTGAGCACGACACGCGCTGCCGGGTTAAGACCGAAGGAGACATTGGACAGGCCCAGCGTGGTCTGCACGTCGGGGAAGAGCCGCTTGACCTCGCGGATGGCCTCGATCGTCTCGATGCCGTCGCGGCGAGTCTCCTCCTGTCCGGTGGCGATGGGGAAGGTGAGACAGTCGAGGATGATATCGCTCTGACGCAAGCCCCACTTCTCAGTGATGTCCTTGATCGCCCGCTGCGCGACCCGCACCTTCCACTCCGCCGTACGCGCTTGGCCTTCCTCATCGATGGTCAACACGATCACCGCCGCACCATGCTCGGCGGCCAGCTGCATAACCCGGCGGAATCGTGAGTCGGGCCCGTCACCGTCCTCATAATTGGCGGAATTGATCACTGCGCGTCCGCCAAGACACTCCAGGCCCACTCGCAGCACCGCCGGTTCAGTGGAGTCCAGCACGATGGGCAAGGTCGACGCCGTCGCTAGCCGGGATGCCAGCTCTCGCATATCGGCGGGGCCGTCGCGGCCGACGTAGTCGATGTTGAGATCCAGCATGTGGGCGCCGTCCTTGATCTGAGACCGCGCGATGTCAACGCAGTCCTCCCAGCGCTCGGCCAGCAGCGCCTCGCGGAAGGCTTTGGAGCCGTTGGCGTTGGTCCGTTCCCCGATCGACAGGTAGCTGATGTCCTGGCGGAACGGCACGTCGGCGTACAAGGAAGATGCGGCCGGGATGTGGCTCGGCGAGCGGGCACCCACAGGCCGGTCTTCGAGGCGGGTGACAACCTGCCGCAGATGCTCTGGTCCAGTACCACAGCAACCGCCCACGAGGCCGAGCCCGAACTCGCCGACAAACTGCTCCAGGGCGTCAGCGAGCTCGACTGGTTGAAGCGGGTAGACCGCGCCGTCAGCAGTCAGCTGCGGCAGGCCAGCGTTCGGCATGCAACTCACGCCGATCTCAGCATGCCGGGAAAGGTGCCGCAGGTGCTCACTCATTTCTGCCGGGCCCGTTGCGCAGTTCAGACCAATCAGGTCGATCCCGAGTGGCTCCAGGGCTGTGAGAGCAGCACCTATCTCTGAGCCGAGCAGCATCGTGCCCGTGGTCTCAACTGTCACGTGCACGATGACGGGAAGATCACGGCCCGCATGTGCCAATGCCCTTTTTGCGCCCAGCGTGGCTGCCTTCGTCTGCAGCAGATCCTGCGAAGTCTCGATCAAAATGGCGTCGATTCCGCCAGCAATCAAGCCTTCAACCTGCTGCTGATAGGCGTCGCGCAATCGCGCATACGTGACATGTCCCAGGGTCGGCAGTTTGGTGCCGGGGCCGACACTACCCAGCACCCACCGCTGGCGATCGGGGGTACTGTGAGCGTCCGCCGACTCCCGTGCGATTCGCGCGCCGGCCTCCGCCAATTCGCTGATTCTGCCTGCGATGCCGTACTCCCCGAGAGCGGAAAGGTTGGCGCCGAAAGTATTGGTCTCGACCGCATCCACTCCGACCTGGAAGTAGGCATCGTGAATCGCACGCACGATGTCGGGCCGGGAAATGTTCAGGATCTCGTTGCAGCCCTCGAGCTGCTCGAAGTCTTCCAGCGTGAGGTCATAGCGCTGCAGCATGGTGCCCATCGCCCCGTCAGCGATCACGACGCGTTCGGACAATGTCGAGCGGAGATCGGCGGGGGAAGCAGCGACGTGCTGGCCATCGGGCACCCCGTGAGGATAATCGCCGACGCGGCCCTTGTGGCAGGGCTACCACGATGTGGAGAGAGATTGGGTTGCCGAGCCGACGGCTACAGTGAAGGCCATGCCCGACTCCCCCAGCTCTGCCACCCGCGATCTGCGGGATCTGGCCAACCCGGTGGTAGTGATGGCTTTCGGCGGCTGGAACGACGCGGGGAATGCGGCAACCGGAGCGATCGAACATCTCGCGGAGGCCTACCAGGCCGAGCCGGTTTACGCGCTCGACCCAGACGACTTCTACGACTTTCAGGTCAACAGACCTCGGGTGGAATTCACTGAGGACGATGAGCGCGAGATCAGCTGGCCCACCACAGAACTGAAGATCGCTCAGTTGCCAGACGGCCGCGACCTGATCTTGGTCGAGGGTTTGGAGCCTAATCTGCGGTGGCGCCAGTTCTGCACCATGATCGCGTCCGCGCTCAGCTCAGCCAACGTCACCCGGGTACACCTGCTCGGCGCGCTGCTTGCCGACACCCCGCACACCCGCCCGATACCCGTATCGGTGTCGACCAGCAACCGTGAGTTGATGAAGCAGCTCGGCCTGGCACCAGCGACCTATGAGGGCCCAACGGGCATCATCGGCGTGCTCGGCGACACCCTCACGCGGGGAGGAGTGGAAGTCCTCACACTCTGGTCGGCAATCCCCCACTACGTCTCGCATCCGCCGTGTCCCAAGGCCACGCTTGCGTTGCTATCCCAATTGGAGCGGGTGCTCGACGCCTCCTTCGATCTTGGTGAGCTGACCGAACTGGCCCGGGCGTGGGAGCGTGGCGTCGATGAGCTGGCGGCCGAGGACTCTGAGGTCGCCGAATACGTCGCCTCCCTTGAGCAGATGCAGGATGCAACCGAGCTGCCGGAGGCTAGCGGCGACGCCATCGCCGCGGAGTTCGAACGCTACCTGCGCCGTCGCCAGGGTTAGCAGAGCCGCTGGGCTGCGGCCGCCAGCTCGCGCAGCTGGCCCACGATCGCATCGGGATCGGCAGCGCCGAATACCGACGATCCGGCAACGAATGAGTCCACGCCGGCTGCGGCGCACCGCTCAATGGTCTCTTGCGACACGCCGCCGTCGATCTGCAGCCAGATATCGCCGCCCAGCTTGTCCAGCATCGCGCGCGTCCGAGCGATCTTGGGCAGGCAGAGATCGAGGAAGCTCTGGCCGCCGAATCCGGGTTCCACAGTCATGATCAACACCATGTCGAGCTCCGGTAACAGGTCCTCGTACGGTTCGATCGGTGTAGCCGGCTTTAGTGCCATTGCAGCCCGCGCCCCCCGGCGTCGCAGCTCGCGAGCCAGCCTTACCGGCGCCGCAGCCGCCTCGACGTGAAAGGTGACTGACTCGGCTCCCACCTCGGCGTACGCCGGCGCCCAGCGGTCGGGCTGCTCGATCATCAAGTGGATGTCGAGCGTCTTGTCGGTGATCTTGCGAATGGATTCGACGACCGGGAGCCCGAGGGTGAGGTTGGGTACGAAGTGGTTGTCCATTACGTCGACGTGTATCGCGTCTGAGCTCGGCACCGATTCGATGGCTGTCTGCAGATTTGCGAAGTCGGCCGACAAGATGCTCGGCATGATTCTCAGGGCCACGGCTCGACTCTAGTGTGAGGGTGTCTTGCGCAGGTAGGCCGCGAACATGGCGTCGGTGCCATGCCGGTGCGGCCAGAGCTGAAGGTATGGACCGAGGCCGGCGTTGGGCACTTCGGGCAGCAGCTGTGCCGCCGGGATCACCTCCACGTCAGCCCGTACGGCAAGGGTCTCGCTGACCACATCTCTCGTTTCCCGACGGTGCGGTGAGCAGGTGAGGTAGCCGATCACCCCTCCTGCGGCGGCGCTGTCGATGGCTGAGGACAGCAGCGCAAGTTGCAAGGAGTGCAGGTGCTCCACGTCGGCCGGGTTGCGTCGCCAGCGAGATTCCGGCCGGCGGCGCAGGGCGCCGAGGCCCGAGCACGGCACATCGGCCAGCACCCGGGTGAACGATCCGGCACGCCAGGCAGGTCGCGTGCCGTCGGCCACCACGATGGTCGGAGCTGGACGATGCCGGGTATAGGCCCGCACGGCGCCTGCGACGAGACTTGCCCGGTGCGGCGCGAGATCCGATGCCAACACCTGACTGCCGTCGAGGCGGGCCAGACCGGTCAGCAGGGCGGACTTGCCACCCGGCCCGGCACACAGGTCGATCCACCATCCGGCCTGAGCCGGCACCTTGGTGAGGGCCCAGGTGACTAGCTGGGAGCCTTCGTCCTGGACTCCAGCTCTGCCCTCACGGACCAGTGGAAGGTGGGCCGGGTCACCTCGTAAGCGAGCCCCGAAAGGCGAGTAGGGACTCGGCCGCGCCCCAGCGCTTACTAGCTCCGCCACGTCAGCGACGCCAGGTCGGATGGCCAGGCAGATCTCTGGACTGCGATTGTCAGCAATCAGTGCCTCCTCGAGCTCCGCGTTCGGCAGCAGCCCGGCGTACGCGTCGACGATCCAGCGCGGATGCGCCGTCCGCAGCGCCAGCTGATCTTGTTCGTCAAGTCCCTCGGAGAGCCGGTTGAGCCAGTCGTCCAGACTCTTTTCGGCAACTCGACGCAGCACGGCATTGGTGAGTCCGGTGACGCGCGCCCCCACCGTGGCTGCCGCCAGATCGACCGATGCGGCGACCGCCGCTGGCACCGGCACCCGCATGGAGAGGATCTGATGTACTCCCTGTCGCAACAAATCCACCACCGCAGGCTGGAACTCACTCAGCGGCCGGCCGGCGGCCGCTGCGATGATCACGTCGTAGCTGCCCTGCCAGCGGCAGGTACCAGCGAGCAGCTCGGTGGCAAACGCGGCGTCGCGGCCGGTCAGGCCACGCTGCCGTAGCAGCGCTGGCAAGATCAAGTTGGCGTATGCCCCGTCGGCATTCACCGCACGCAGCGCGTCGAAGGCAACGCGGCGCGCTCGATCAGGACGACGTCGCCGATTGCCGGCTGGGATTGGAGCGCTCACTCAAGCACCGAGCCTCGGCTCCGGTTCGAATGTGACGCCCCGTGCCCAGTCGGCAGCGGCCATGGGCCTCTTGCCCTGGGCCTGAACCTCGTCGAGCTCCAGTGCTTGACTCGCGGTGCCGACCCGCATGGACCGTTTGCTGATCTCCAGCCGTCCGGGCGGCAAGACTGAGTCGCAGATCCGCGCTGAGTTGATCTTGAACCGTTCGCCGCGGAAGGTGGTCCAGGCTCCAGGGGCTGGAGCACAGGCGCGGACCAGCCGGTCCACGACCTCGGCGGGTTGGGTCCAATCGATGCGTGCATCCTCGACGGTGATCTTTGAGGCGTAGCTCACCTGAGCATCGGTTTCCGGCTGCGGGGTGGGTGTCAGGG
>JBKOZG010000445.1:0-18533 GCA_046725775.1 Actinomycetota bacterium
GCCCGTGATCATGCCTTCGCCATTGATCATCCCAAGCGCGTCGCGCTCGGGCTTCACCTCAGGCGAAGCGCGGCGGCTTTCGTTCGTGGTCATGTGGCTGCCAGTCAGTTTCCAAGGGCCCAGGTACGCATCAAGCATCTCACCCTCAGTCGCTCGTCAGCGTATGGCCGGTCTGAGCTGAGTCGCTTTCGAGCGTTCAGCCGGTCTGAGATTGATCAGCTCGTTGGTGCCGGGAGGGCGGTAGCGCTCTTTGGCGATTTGTAGGCGGGCAGGTCAATCGCGTCAGCCTTGCTGAAGATCCGCTCCATCATGGGTCGCATCGGCCAGCGCTGCGACCACCGCATCGAGGCCCAGCCCAGTGCGATACGTAGAGCGCTCTGCGGTGCGTACCCGTCCACGCCGCCCGGCGGGAGTTCTTGGCCCTGCTCAACGTACGAGCGCATCCGAGTCTCGTACCGGTCGAAGGCGCCCTGCACGGCGTCCTGTTTGGCTACCGCCGTTGTGTCGTCAAAAGTGGCGGCCAGCTCGCCGGCCAAGATGTACGCGCCGACCAGGGCCAGGCTAGTGCCGAGGCCGGTCAGCGGAGTAGGGCAGTAGCCCGCATCGCCGAGGAGCACCACCCGACCTCGTGACCACCGGTCCAGCTGGACCTGTGCCATTGAATCGAGGTAGAAGTCCCGTGCGCTTCGGGCGGCTCGCAGCAGTCGTGGTGCCTCCCAGCCGACTCCGGCGAAGTGGCACTCCAGCAGCTCGAGTTGGGCAGCGATATCGCCTCGATCGAAGGACTCGGTTGATCGCACGCTGAGTGCCGCCTTTTGTTCGCTGGGAAGGCGGCCAGGGCGAATGGAGATCACTCGACCTCCCGGTGCGTTGTGCATGAGATACCAGTTGTCCAGTTCGATCTCGGCGGGAACGGTGAACCAAGCATTGAGTACGCCCAGTGGTTGCAGCGCGTTCGGCTGTGGCCCAAAGGCCAGCCGGCGTACCACGGAATGCAGTCCATCGGCGCCAACGACAAGGTCGAAGCGGCGCGGATCAGCCTTCTCGAAGGTGACCAGGACGCCATCCGTGTGCTGCTCGAGTGAGGTGATCGTGTCGTCGAACAGATAGCTGACGCCTGGACAAGCCGCCTCATACAAGATTGCACCAAGATCGCCGCGGAGGATCTCGTCGGCCGACACAATGCCATTGCCCTGGAACGCGTCAACCGGCATCTCAGCGCGGTGCCGTCCCGATGCATCGACCCAGGCGATGCCACGCTGGGTTACGGTCATGGCGCGGATCTGCTCTAGTAGGCCCATCCGCTCCACGACGATGCGTCCGGCACCTCGAAGATCAACAGTCTGCCCGCCGGGGCGTGGAGTCGGCGCGCGCTCGACGACAGTGACGATGAAGCCAGCCTCGCGTAGCCAGTACGCAGCGGCAGCGCCAGCTATGCCAGCGCCAGAAATAAGGATTTCTCGAGTAGTCATGGAGTCAGCGTACATCGTACGCCCCGCACTCATCCATAGGTAAACTAGCCTAAACTCAAAAGGTGCACTAGTGCATTGGACTCGAGTGCTTCACCCTTTCTGCTCTCCGCCAGTAGGCTGAGTGGGAACTAGTGCACTAGTGCAGGAGAGCAAATGGATGTGCTGCCCGGTTCGCCGTCGACCCAGATTGCCGCGCAGATTCGCGGGCAGATTCAGTCCGGTGAGCTCGCTGCCGGCGCACGGGTTCCCTCGACTAGACAGATCATGCGACGCTGGGGAGTTGCGATGGCGACCGCCTCGAAGGTGCTGGCGATCCTTAAGGAGGAGGGGCTCGTACGGACGCGTCCGGGCGTAGGCAGTGTGGTTGCCGGGACCAGTTCGGCGCGGGCTGGACCCAGTGCTCGAGCCCGAGACGCGGAGACAGGGCTGACCAAGGAACGCATTGTGACGGCCGCGACGGCGGTGGCCGACGACGAGGGCCTCGGCGCGCTGTCCATGCGCCGGGTTGCCTTGGAGCTTGGCGTGGCCACCATGTCGCTGTACCGGCACGTTCAGGACAAGGACGACTTGCTCGTTTTGATGATCGACGCCGCGTTCGCCGAGTGGCGGCTGCCGAGGTCTGGCGACGGCTGGCAAGAGGTACTTGCTGGCGCGGCCAGACAGATGTGGCGCATCTTCCGTCGCCACCTTTGGCTCGCACCGGCGTACTCGCTGACTCGACCGTTGGTCGTGCCCAGCGGCCTGGCGTACACCGAGCACGTGCTTGCCACTTTGCTTGGTCGCGGACTGCAACCGGCGACTGCATTTTCCATGAACTTGATCTTGTTCAGCTTCGTGCGGGGTTTCGCGACAAGCCTGGAGATGGAGGCCACAGCCGAGGCAGACACGGGAGTTACCGCGGACGAGTGGATGGATGTTCAAAAGCCCGCTCTGGAAGCTTTACTGGCCGATCGGAACGTTCCCGCGTTTCGCACCGTCCTGGACTCATTTGAACCGAGCGGTTACGACATGGACCTCAATGAACTCTTCGAGACCGGGCTCCGCTATTTGCTAGACGGGTTTGAGCGGGCGAAGTGATGCCCGTTGACGATGCATCCCTGCTTGATCACGAGATCATGGGCGCAGTAAGTAGGTGTCCAGCACCCAGCCCCGGGCATCCCGAACCGCAGCGCGCCTGGTTTGGATCTCGTCGATGACTTGACTTAGACGGCCCGAGATGAGCACCTCGTCGGGCAACCCGAGTTGGGCCCCCCAGTAGATCATCAGATCGCCGAACCGTTCGACCAGTGCGCCGCAGGCTAGATCCCCATCGAGCATCACGACGACATCGCCTAAGGCGGGGGAGTACTCATCGAGCAGGCGGCGTCCGGTGGTCACGTGGATTGGCTGGCCGACTCGATTGAGGATGATCTTGTGCCGCGCCGCGAGAAGCTGAATGCTGCTGATGCCAGGGATAACCGTCAGTTCAAGATCAACTCCAAGCGTTGTGATCGATTCGACGACGCGGATCGTGGAATCGTACATTGCTGGATCGCCCCAGATGAGGAAGCCAACGGTGCCGCCGTCCTTGACCTCGGCGCCGATGATCTCGGCATACCGTCGAGCACGGGCGTCGTGCCAGACCTCTACTCCGCTCTGATACTCGGCAGCATCGCGCTCCCGATCGGATCCTCGGTCGGGGTCCGGCACCTCGATGAAGCGGTAATGATCATGGGTGATCAGCGCTCTGCAGAGGTCCTCGCGAAGCTTGACCAGGTCGTGCTTCGCGGCCCCCTTGTCAGCCACCAGGAACAGGTCCACCCGATTCAGAGCCGCTACAGCCTCGCGGGTCACGTGATCAGGGTTTCCGCTCCCGATGCCGATAACCAGCGCCTGAATCGTCACAGCTGTTCAGCCACGCGTGTACCGGCCAGCAGCACCCCAAGATCGGCATGCTGCTCTACGGCATCCGCCAGCGTATTGATCATGGTTTCGCGTTGCTCAGCGAACCCGGCCGCCGTGGGATCAGGACGCCACGAGGATCCAGCGCTCGCGGCGATCTCGGCCAGCCAGGCGCGTCGAAAACCGTCGTTCTCCCATGCCCCGTGCCACATCGTCCCCCAAACTTGTCCGCGGCGACAGCCGTCGAGGAACAGTTCAGCCTCACCCTCGATCTCAGCAACCCCATGGTGGATTTCGTACGCCGCAACCTGGTGCCCACACCACGCGCCGGTCGGGCGGCCCAGCACCTTGTCGGACCCGAAACTGACCCTCGTTGGCAGCAGGCCGAGCCCCTTGCCGACCCCGCGACCCGACTCGATCGGATCGTCGACCACTGCAGCCAGCATCTGGTAGCCGCCGCAGATGCCCAGCACCGGCGCACCGCGTTGTGCTCTAGCTTCGATCACGTGCGAGATCCCTCTCCGATGCAACCAGTCCAGGTCGCTGACCGTTGAGCGAGAACCGGGCAGTATTACAAGGTCGGCCCTTGCGAGCGCTCGGGCGTCCGTCGTAACGAGCACCTCCACCCCCGGCTCAGCCGCCAGTGCCTCCACATCGGTGCCGTTTGATAACCGTGGCAGCCGCACGACCGCTACTCGTAGCGCGCCGCCGGCTACGCCATCACGCCGCCAGGCGGCCACCTCGAGCGTGTCTTCGGCATCCAGCCACACATTCGGAAGCCAAGGCAGCACACCCGCGAACGGCACGCCGGTCCGCTTGCTCAGCTCGTCAAGACCGGGTTGCAGCACCCTGAGATCCCCGCGGAACTTATTGATCAAAAACGCCGTGATCAACTGCCGATCACCATCGTCGAGCAATCCCACAGTGCCGTAAAGCGAGGCAAAGACCCCCCCGCGATCAATGTCGCCGATCACAATCACCGGCAGCTTCTTGGTCCGTGCCAGTCCGAGGTTGACATAGTCGCCGGCCCGCAAGTTGATCTCCGCAGGTGATCCGGCGCCCTCGCAGATGATCACCTCGAAGCGGCTTGCGAGCTCGTCGTACGCCGCGAAGGCAGCAGCTGCCAGGTGGCCGCGCCCATTCGCGTACTGCCCTGATTCCAAGGTGCCGGACGGTTGGCCCCGGAGCACCACGTGCGCCTGCCGATCCGATCCGGGTTTCAACAGCACGGGGTTCATCGCCGATTCGGGCGCGACCCTGGCGGCCTGCGCCTGCAAATATTGCGCGCGGCCGATCTCAGATCCGTCGCTGCACACGCAGGAGTTGTTAGACATGTTCTGCGCCTTGAAAGGCGCGACCGCAACGCCGCGGCTCGCGAGGGCGCGGCACAAGCCGGTTACGACAAGTGATTTGCCCACATCTGAGGACGTGCCTGCTATCAGCACGCCGCTCGACGTACGGGTTCTGCTGCCCACCGGCGCAGTGTACGGCGTGTCCACATGACGACGCGGTTGCGGGGACGGTGTCAGCTATGTTTGGGTTACGCAGGTCGTTATCAAATCGTGACGTGCTCGGGGGGTCGTCGTGCCCGACGAAGGCAAGGTCTCCAGCACAGGACTGCGAATCGCCTCTGCAGGTGCTGCAGTGGTCGTCAGCGCTGCAGTTGCTGCTGCTGCTCTCATTGGCGGTTCGACCATCAGCGACTCGGGCCCACACGTCGGCCATGATCAACGGCTCGTGGCTGTTCCAGCCAGTCCGTCGCCGTCGCCCAGGCTGTCGCCGAGCAGAGCCAGCAATCGGTCCAATTTGGTCCCCGCGCACTCGCGACCTGAGTGCCGCGGGAATGAGAGGCCGGTCGCGTGTGATCGTCAGCCCACCCGGCGCCTGACTACCCGATCGAGCAAGAGCCCGACGGCCGAGAAGCCGTCGAAGGCAACCACCACAAAGACCGAAAGCTTCAAACCGAGACCGACCAAGCGGCCTACCCAGTCAGCAAGATCAACTCCGTCCAAGACCACCACTACAAAGAGCTCGTCCGGCTACAGCACGAACTCGGCGTGGGTGAACGCCGTGCTGGCTGAACTCAATGCAGAGCGCGCGTACCACGGATTGCGAGCATTGAAGATGAACAGCAAGCTCAGCTCGGCGGCGCACAGCCACAACCTGGCGATGGCCAAAGCCAACAGTTTGAGCCACCAGCTGAGCGGCGAGACGTCGCTCGGTTCTCGCGTCTCAGCCGCTGGATATCGCTGGAGCGCTGTCGCCGAAAACGTCGCTTACAGCACTAGCCGCTCCACTGGCGGCGTACTCGCCATGCAGCGAATGATGTACAACGAAAAGCCACCCGACGACGGGCACCGCCAGAACATCTTGAATAAGGCGTACCTCGACGTCGGCATCGACGTGATCAACGACTTGGTCCACGGCAAGGTCTGGCTGGTCACCGACTTCGGCAAGCCCTGAGGAGCCGCCCCGACCGAATCGACTCAGTCCTCCGCAGCGTACGCGGTCTGGGCAGCAGGCTCTGTCACAGCTTTGCTTCGCGCGGGCCGTTGCACCAGGGCAATGCCCGCCAAGATCAACGCACCACCAAGGAGCTGGATCGGGCCGGGACGCTGCCCGAGCAGAACGAAAGCGAAGATCACCGCGAAGATCACCTCGGTCAACGACACGAACGATGCCAGCGAGCTGCCGAGGCGGCGTACTGCAACGATGCCGCACGGGTACGCAAGTACCGCACTGACCAAGATCAACAAAAGGACGGGAAGCCACCAGCCGACCGCTTGGTCGGCCAGGATCACTACGCCGCCGGACGCGGCCAGCGGCAGGAGGCCAGTTGCAGCGGCAGCCAAGAGAACAGCTGCGCCGATGCCAGTGCCAGCCGTTGTCAGCACCAGCGGGTGGATCGGCGCAGCACTCCCTTCGTCCTCACTGAGGAGAAAGTACGCGCACAGGCACAAGGCAGCTGCCAGACCCCAGGCGACGCCAATCGGGTTCAGCGTCAGCCCATCGCGAAGGTCGAGAACGAAGGCCAGGCCGATGATCGACATGCCTGCACCCACCAGCACCGACCATGCGGGCCGGCGGTGCTTGCGCGCCCAGTGCCAACCGATCAGCAAGACAGGCGCCAGATACTCCAGGAGCAGGGCGACACCGACCGACAGGTATTGCACCGCGCTGAAATAGCAAAGCTGCGCCAGAGCGATCGCGACCACTCCATATGCCAACATCCGCGCCGACTGCCCTCGGGTCGGCAGACCGATTCGCCGCAGCAGCAGCAGTGTCGGTATGAGAAGTACCAGAAACGCACCTCCGACACGGGTCGCCACCACGGCTGCAGGCGACCAGCCCGAATCCAGCAGCGAGCGGGCAAGGGAGCCAGAGAGGCCAAACGATGCCGCCGAGACCAACGCCAGAACCAGGCCGCCGCCATAAGTCCGATCGGCGACCGTTCGGGTGGCTTCCGGAGCAATCGCAGTCATCTCTCGCCTCTTCATCTATCGCTCTGGTCGTCAGTAAGGATCAAAATCGAGTACACTAATGACACTAAACCTTCAGCTGTCAGGAGTCAAGATGCTTTTTAGTCATGACACTGAGGTTTCTCTCGCGGAAACTGCGGCCCTGGTCAACACTGTGGGGCTGGACGGTGACACCCTGGTCACGCTGGCTGACCTCGATGGCTTTCTGGCCCGCAGTCCGTACTCGGGCGTCGTTCGCCGGACCCCGGAGGAGCTTGAGTCGGTACGCGCACTGAGGCCGCGGCTACGCAGGTTCTGGACAATCGCGAACCGCGACGAGGCAGCGACGCTGGTCAACGAGATCCTTGACGAGGCCGACGCGCGCCCTTACCTGGCCCGGCACGACGAATGGGACTGGCACCTACACGTCACCCGCCCGGATGCCCCGCTTGCCGACCGGATCGCGGCCGAGGCTGCGATGGCCTTTCTGGATCTGATCAGGGCTGACGCGTTGGGACGGCTGCGCATATGTGGGGCCGAAGACTGCGAGGATGTGCTGATCGATCTCTCCAAGAACTCCTCAAAGCGCTACTGCGACACCGGAAACTGTGGCAACCGGACCAATGTTGCTGCTTACCGCGCGCGCAAACGCCTGCAGAGCGAATGAAGCCAGCGCACCGGGCGGCGGTCCCGCCGTTCGCCGTGATGAGCATTCTCAACCGGGTGGCCGAGCTACGCGCCCAGGGTCGGGAAGTCATCTCGCTCTGCGCCGGCGAGCCGTCTCAAGGCGCGCCGTCCGACGTAAGGCGTCGTGCTGCGGAGCTGATGATCGACCGCACGCCGTTGGGCTACACCGAGACTTTCGGAATCAGGCCGTTGCGGCGCGAGATCGCCGCGCACTACCGACGCTGGTATTCGCTGGATGTCAACCAAGATCAGATCGCATTGACCACCGGCTCATCGGGTGCCTTCTTGCTTAGCTTCCTGGCCGCTTTCGATCAGGGCGATCGGGTGGCAATGACCCGGCCGGGCTATCCGGCATACCGGAATATCCTGGCCTCGCTGGGATGTCAGGTGGTCGAGCTGGCCTGCGGCCCAGCGGAACGGTTCCAGCCGTCGGTGGAGATGCTGGAGCAGGCGCACGCAGCTGCGCCACTAGCGGGGCTGGTCGTCGCCTCTCCGGCCAACCCGACCGGGACCATGATCGCTCCAGATCACTTCGCCGAGCTCGCAGTCTGGTGTCGTGATCATGAAGTCCGGCTGGTCAGCGACGAGATCTACCACGGCATCACCGACCACACCATCGCAGCCAGCTGCGCCTGGGAGCACGATCGTGAGGCCATCGTCATTTCCTCCTTCTCCAAATACTGGGGAATGACCGGATGGCGGCTCGGGTGGAGCCTGGTGCCCACCGACCTGGTGGCAGGCTTCGACGCGCTTGCCGGGAATTTCACCCTGTGCCCGCCGGTGCCCGCTCAGCACGCGGCGATCGCCGCTTTCACCGACGAGTCCTACCGTGAAGCCGATGCCGCGGTTGCAGCCTTCGCCGACGCCCGGGCGATTGTGCTGGCTGCACTCGATGATCTTGGTTGGACTGGTGTTGCGCCCGCCGACGGCGCCTTCTATGTCTACGCCGGCATCGGTCGCCAGCTGGGTCCACATCTGGACTCCGAGTCGTGGTGCGAGGCGCTGCTCGAACAACACGGCGTGGCGCTCACGCCTGGCCTGGATTTCGACCAACGAGACGGCGGCGCCGCCGTCCGGGTCTCGCTGGCAGCCGGCCCCGAGGCTGTAGCCGCGGCCCTGATCCGCATTCTGCGCTTCCAGCAATCCCTGAAAAGTTGACGCCAGCTCCCTCTCGAATCGGCATGTCAGGGCAGTTCCGCGCCGCTGGAGTGAAGTTTTGAGGGAATCGCCGACCGAGCCGCTGCCAAAGATGTAGGACATACAAGTGGTTTTCCCGCCTCCTGAAGTGAGGCGGTACGTTGGGGTGCGCTAGCCCGCTGCCTATCCACAAGGAGCAGCCGAGCCAGTAGAAATCCGCTCGCACCCGCAGCGAGCCGGAGCCACACCAAGCCCTCGGGGGCGCGGGGGGTTGTCCCCCGGAACCAACGGAGCCCCGGAGGGTGGCGGTACCACCCAGCGCGGCGATCCCGCACCGGGACTGATGAGATGCGGAACCACCGCATCTGGTGAGGAGAGGATGCGCCAGTGAGCGACGTCAGCGGTGCGAGCGGAGAAGTTGAGCTGGTTCAGCTACTCACCCCGGAGGGGGAGCGGCTGGAACATCCGGAGTACTCCTTCAGCGGCGACGATGATCAAATCAAAGGCTTCTATCGCGACATGGTGTTGACCCGCCGGATCGACACCGAGGCCACCGCGCTGCAGCGCCAGGGTGAGCTTGGGTTGTGGGCTTCCTGCCTGGGCCAGGAGGCGGCGCAGGTGGGCTCCGGACGAGCGCTCGGCAAGCAGGACTTCGTTTTTCCGACCTACCGCGAGCATGGTGTGGCTTGGTGCCTCGGTGTTGACCCGGTGCATCTGCTAGCCCTGTTCCGCGGGGTTGATCTTGGCGGCTGGGATCCGCAGCAGACGCGTTTCCACCTCTACACGATCGTCATCGGGGCGCAGATGCTGCATGCCACCGGCTACGCGATGGGTGTGGAGCGCGACGGACTCGTCGGCACCGGCGACCCCGACCGCGACATGGCAGTGGTCGGCTACTTCGGCGACGGCGCCACCAGCCAGGGCGATGTCAACGAGGCCTTCATCTTCGCCAGTTCTTATAACGCACCGATCGTCTTCTTTTGCCAGAACAATCAATGGGCGATCTCGGAGCCGATTGAGCGGCAGTCCCGAATTCCGTTGTACCGCAGGGCTTCAGGCTTCGGGTTCCCCGGCGTACGCGTCGACGGCAATGACGTGCTCGCGGTATACGCAGCGACCGCGGCAGCCCTCGAGCGAGCGCGTACGGGCAGCGGCCCTTCCATGATCGAGGCTTACACCTACCGCATGGGCGCCCACACCACCTCAGACGATCCAACGAAATACCGCCTCGCCGACGAGCTTGAGCACTGGCGGCTGAAAGATCCGATCGAGCGGGTCCGCGCCTACCTGAGGCGAAGCGGCAGCGGTGACGAAGCCTTCTTCGCCGACGTCGAGGCCGAGGCTTCTGACTATGCATCCGATCTCAGAGCCCGCTGCCTTGCTCTCCCCGAGCCCAAGATGCTGGATTTTTTTGATCTGGTGTACGCCGAGCAAACTCCGTTACTGACTGAGCAGAAGGCTAGTTACGCCGAGTACCTGGCGACCTTTGAGCGCTCTGAACTCGGCGACGAACTTGAACAAGTTGAGCCTGCCTACGGGGGAGGCGTCTGATGACCATGTTGACCATGGCAAAGGCGCTCAATGCAGGCCTGCGCAGAGCGTTGGAAGCTGATCCCAAAGTTGTAATCGCTGGCGAGGACGTCGGCAAGCTGGGTGGCGTCTTCCGAGTTACCGAAGGCCTGCAGAAGGACTTCGGCGAGCATCGGGTTATCGATTCGCCACTGGCGGAATCGGGCATCGTGGGCACGGCCGTTGGCTTGGCACTGCGCGGCTACCGCCCAGTGTGCGAGATCCAGTTCGACGGATTCGTCTACCCCGCGTTCGACCAGATCGTCAGCCAGGCTGCACGCCTGCATTACCGATCACGGGGCCTGTTGCGGATGCCCATCGTGATCCGGATTCCCTACGGCGGCGGAATCGGAGCGGTCGAACACCACAGTGAATCCCCCGAGGCCTACTTCTGTCATACCCCCGGGCTGAAGGTCGTGACCTGCTCCAGTCCGGCCGACGCCTACTGGATGATCCAGCAAGCCATCGCCTCAGACGACCCGATCCTCTTCTTCGAACCCAAGCGGCGTTATCACGAGCGGGCCGAGCTAGAGGAGTCACGGCCGCCGCCGCCGTTACATTCTGCGCGGGTGGCTCGACCTGGAACCGACGTCACTCTGATCGCATACGGACCAATGGTCAAGACCTGCCTGGACGCAGCCGAGGCCGCCACCGAGGAAGATCATGATCTTGAAGTGATCGACCTCCGCACGCTGTCCCCGCTGGATATGGCGGTCGTTTACGAGTCGGTGCAGAAGACCGGCCGGGTGATCACGGTGCACGAGGCCCAACTGAATCTCGGGTTGGGTGCTGAGCTTGGCGCTCGCATCACCGAGCAGTGCTTTTACTCCCTGGAAGCACCGGTGCTGCGGGTGGGTGGTTTTGACATCCCATATCCGCCGAGCCGTGTCGAGGAGGAGTACCTTCCTGATCTTGATCGGGTACTCGATATGGTCGATCGCTCGCTGGCCTACTGAGTCGGGAGGGCTCGCATGGCGTTGCACACATTTCGGTTGCCTGATCCGGGGGAGGGTCTGGTCGAGGCGGACATTGTCACCTGGCGGGTCGCGGTCGGTGATCAGGTCAAGATCAATGACATCTTGGTCGAGGTCGAGACCAGCAAGTCACTGGTCGAGCTACCGACACCGTACGCCGGCACCGTGACTGAGCTTCTGGTCAACGAAGGTGACAGCGTCGATGTGGGTACGCCGATCATCTCTATCGATGACGGCCTGGCTGAAGCACCACCGGCGGAGACCGATGGCGGTAGTGATGACGCGCAGGTGCCAAACCTGGTTGGCTACGGCCCGCGCAGCGGGACAGCCAAGCGGCGCCCCCGGCGCGCTGGGGACGGGCCGGTAGAGACGCACCACCAGGTTGCCGACACTTTCACCACTCATACTCCGGTATCGCGCCGCGCCGACGACCGGGAGCCGTTGCAGGCCGAGCAAGTTGGGCCAACTGGCGCCCCGTTGCCCGGGCCCGGTGAGACGGCGCCGGCGCCGACGCCCACTGGTGGCGCGGTACTCGCCAAACCACCAGTGCGCAAGCTTGCCAAGGACCTTGGTGTTGATCTTGGAAGCCTCATTGGCAGCGGCCCGGGCGGGGTGATCACCCGCGACGACGTGACTGCGGCGAGCAAGCGAGCAGAGCCCGCCGAGGAAATCGGTACCCCTCCAGTGGAACCTCGAGCGCCGAGGGAGGACGTGCGGATCCCGATCAAGGGCGTACGCAAATCGACGGCGGCTGCGATGGTGCGCTCAGCGTTCAGCGCGCCACATGTCTCAGTGTGGCTGGACTGCGATGTGACCGCGACGATGCAGCTGGTGGAGCGGCTCAAGAGCCGACGAGAGTTTGCTGGTCTTCGGATATCCCCGCTCGCGATCGTCGCCAGGGCGCTATGCCTGGCGCTGCGGCGTACGCCAGAACTGAACTCCTTCTGGGATGAGCCGGCTCAGCACATCGTGCTCAAGAGTGCGATCAATCTAGGGATCGCCACTGCAACCCCACGCGGCCTACTGGTGCCCAACATCAAGGGCGCCGAGTCGCTCGGCCTGGCCGAGCTGGCGGCTGCCCTGCAAGAGGTGGTAACAACGGCGCGCGAGGGCAGGACACAGCCCGCGGACATGGCGGGCGGCACGTTCACTATCACCAACATCGGCGTATTTGGTGTTGACGCGGGCACCCCGATTCTCAACCCCGAGGAATCCGGCATCTTGTGCTTCGGTCAGATCACTCGACGGCCCTGGGTAGTTGGCGATGGATCTGCGGAGCGGATTGAACCGCGCTGGGTGACGACGCTGTCGGTCTCGTTCGACCATCGGCTCGCCGACGGCGCCCAGGGTTCGACCTTCCTCGCCGATGTCGCCGCAATCCTCAGCGACCCGGCCCTCGCCCTCCTCTACTAAGGCCGACTTGTCCGCCGCGTGGGATACTCACACGCTTTTGATTCGAACGCCGGCCTGAGTGTGAGTGGGGGTCACGACGAGACGAGTTCTTTGTCGCTGACGTGACGACCAGAGTCGACGAGCTCTTGCAGCGCGTCGCCGTCATCCCACTGGTTCACATTCATCGCAGCGGCCACAGCACCGTCCCGGAGCCAGAACGCCGTGAACTCCCGCGACGCCAGGTCTCCCCGCACCACGAGCCGGTCCTTCGCGGGGTCGGCGAACCCGCGATACTCACAACCCAGGTCATACTGGTCGGAGAAGAAGAATGGACGCAACTGGTACGGAGCTTCGGCGCCCAGTAGGTTGCCCGCCACATGCAACCCCTGATCCTTGGCATTGGCCCAGTGCTCGACCCGGACCCGGTGCCGGTACTTCGGATGATCATGGGCTGCGACGTCGCCGGCGGCGTAGATGTCAGGATCGGAGCTACGCAGCGTGGGGTCCACTGCGATCCCACCATCAGCGAGCTTGAGGCCGGCCGCGTCGGCGAGGGCGATGTTCGGCGCAGCGCCGACGCCGATCAATACCGTGTCAGCAGGTATGGAATGACCGCCCTTGATCTGCACTGACGACGCCACGCCATCACCGGCGAAACCTTTGACGCCGACACCGAGCCGCAGGTCGACACCATGATCACGATGGAGCGCGGCGAAGGTCGCACCGATCTGCTCACCGACGACTAGGAGTAAGGGTTCGGACCGCGGCTCGATCATGGTCACCTCAGCGCCATGTTTCCGCGCGGCTGCCGCGGCTTCGCAGCCGATCCACCCGGCTCCCACGATCACGATCCTGGCACCCTCAGTGAACCGTTCACGCAGCGCAAGAGACTCTTCGAGGGTTCGCAGTGTCAGCAGGCCCTCCAACTCGGAACCGTGGACATCCAGCCGCCGCGGCGCCGAGCCGGTGGCGATCAACAACTTGTCATATGCATACTCAGTGCGGCTGGCGACCACCACCTTGCGATTCCGGTCGATCCGGGTGGCCATCGTGCCAAGCCGAAGAGTAATGCCCTTGTCGGCGTAGGCTGCCTCGTCGGCGACCCAGTCCGGCTCGTCAGCTTCTCCGAGCAACACTGCCTTCGAAAGCGGCGGTCGCTCGTACGGGAGTTGGCTCTCCTCACCGATCAGCGTCAGCTCGCCCTGGAATCCATGATCCCGAAGCGCGATAGCGGCGCCTGCTCCGGCCAATGAGGCTCCGATAATGACGATGCGTGACGGCTGTGAGGTGAGGGACTGAGTCATGCGCCAATCGTCTCTCGCCTTGCCGCCGACCGCCACCAGCCACCACCTAGACATGGCTGTGTCGCGCGGGGTTAGGTCAGAAGGCTGCCTCTGGTAGATCCATGACGGCGAGATCGGTGGTTTCGGCGATGGCTCGCTCGGCTGCCAGCTTGGGCAACACCGTACGCGCAAACCAGCGACCTGAGGCAACCTTGCCCTCATAGAAGGACTTCTCGTCGGGCGCGAGCTCGGAATTGAGCCGCTCGAGTGCCACCTCTGCGCCCCGGAGCAGTAACCAGGCGCAGATCACGTCGCCCAACGCCATCAGCAACCGCGTGGTGTTCAGGCCAACCTTGTAGACGCTGCGTGGATCACCGTGTCGTCCACCTGGAACTGACGCACGAAGATCGTTGATCATGGTTGCCACCATTGCCGCGACATCGTGCAAGGCCTGCTGTAGCAAGCCGCGTTCCTCTTTGAGCTGACCATTCCCGCCTTCCGCGGCTGCCCATTGACTGATCTGTGCCGAAAGATCACCAAGGGCTCGGCCCTGATCTTTGACGATCTTGCGGAAGAACAGATCCTGGCCCTGGATCGCAGTCGTGCCCTCGTAAAGAGTGTCGATCTTGGCGTCGCGCACGTACTGCTCGATCGGATAGTCGGTGAGGAAACCGGAGCCACCGAATGTCTGCAGCGACTCGGTTCCCAGCAGCACCCACGAGCGCTCGGAGCCGTAGCCCTTGACAATCGGCAGCAGCAGATTGTTCAGCCGCTGGGCCGCATCGTCGGTGGTACCGCACGCCTGCGCGATGGCGTTCCGATCCTGGATAGTCGCAGCAAAGAGCAGCAGAGCTCGCAACCCCTCGCTGAAGGACTTCTGCGTCAGCAGCGAACGGCGCACATCAGGGTGATGAGAGATGGTCACTCGTGGCGCGGTCTTGTCGGCAGCCTGGGTGAGATCCGGTCCCTGGACTCGTGTCTTGGCATACTCCAGGGCGTTGAGATAACCGGTAGACAGGGTGGCAATTGCCTTGGTGCCCACCAGCATCCGCGCGTGTTCGATGACGTGGAACATCTGTGCGATGCCGTTGTGCACCTCGCCCAGCAGCCAGCCCTTGGCGGGTACGCCGGCGTCGCCGAAGGCCAGCTCACAGGTCGTGGAGGCCCTGATGCCCATCTTCTTTTCCAGATTGGTGGCGAGGACTCCATTGCGCTCGCCGGTCAGCTCGCCGGTTGCAAGATCAAAATGGAACTTGGGTACGAGGAAGAGCGAGAGGCCCTTGGTGCCCGGCCCGCCGACGCCCGCGACACCCTGCGGTCGGGCCAACACCAGATGAATGATGTTTTCGGTCAAGTCGTGCTCGCCTGCGGTGATGAAACGTTTGACGCCTTCGATGTGCCAGGTGCCGTCCGGCTGCGGAATTGCCCGGGTCCGTCCGGCGCCGACATCGGAGCCCGCGTCCGGCTCGGTCAGCACCATAGTGGCACCCCACTGCCGCTCAATCATGATCTCTGCGATGCGCCGATCCCGTTCGTCGCCAACGGCCCACAACATGTACGCGAACTTGGGGCCGGCTGTGTAGAGCGCCGCCGATGGGTTGGCGCCGATGTTCAGCTCGTGCATGGCCCACTGCACTGACGGTGGGGTCACGTGACCACCGAGCTCGGCCGGCAATTCGAGCCGCCAGGCTTCGGAGTCCATGAACGCGCTGAAGGACTGCTTGAGCGACTCCGGCACGGTTACCGAGTGGGTCTTCGGGTCAAAGACAGGCAGGTCCTTGTCGGCGAATGACGCGGCAAGCTTCGTCCTGGCAAGGTGATCGGCTCCAGCAAGGATCGCCGAGACAGTTTCCCTGTCGAGGTCGGCGTACGGCTCAGTGCCCAGGATCTCTTCGCGACCAAGCACCTCGAAAAGGTTGAACTCGATATCGCGAACATTGGACTTGTAATGACTCATCGGGCACCTCGATGGACAAGTTACTTCTCAGTAACATTCATTATGCTACTCGCCGGTAACCAAACCAAGAACTGTGGGGCAACAGCTAGATTGACTGTTGGGGCGAAGCCCACAGCAGCAATGGAGGGGCCATGCGCAGGTTCCGTCAGTCCGACAAAGCCGAGATCGCGATATCGCAGCCGAACGAGTACGCCGCCGGACTCCCCGGCGTGGCTGTGACCCTGAAACGATCTGTGCAGAAGATGGGGCCCAGGCGATCGGCGCGCACCCTACGCGCCCTCAATCAAACCGACGGCTTCGATTGCGTCAGCTGTGCGTGGCCGGATCCCGACCCCGGTAATCGGCACACGGCCGAGTTCTGTGAGAGCGGCGCCAAGGCCGTCGCGGAGGAAGCCACCACAGCCCGGGCGACCCCAGAGTTCTTCGCTCGCCACAGCGTCGCCGAACTTGACCGGCACAGCGAGCACTGGCTCGGGCAACAGGGCCGGATCACCCACCCGATGATCAAGAAGCCGGGAGCGGCGCATTACGAGCCGATCGAGTGGGACGCAGCACTCCGGCTGATCGGGGCTCAGCTCAATTCACTCAAGAGTCCGAACGAAGCGATCTTCTACACCTCTGGTCGCACCTCGAATGAGGCGGCGTTCTGCTATCAGTTGTTCGTACGGGCGTACGGCACCAACAACCTGCCCGACTGCTCCAACATGTGCCACGAATCGACGAGCGTCGCACTGGCCGAGACGATCGGGATCGGGAAGGCGAGCGTCACTCTCAACGACATCCACGAGGCGCAGCTGTTGATCTTGGCTGGCCAGAATCCGGGGACCAATCACCCGCGGATGTTGTCCGCGCTGGAGACCGCCAAGCGACGAGGTGCCAAGATCATTGCGATCAACCCGCTGCGTGAGGCGGGCTTGATCAACTTCCGCAATCCGCAGAAGCCACGAGGCCTCGTCGGCCGAGGCACTGACCTTGCTGACCTCCATCTGCCGATCAGGATCAATGGCGACCTGGCGCTCTTTCAGGCCTGGGGTGCGCTGCTGGTGGAGTGGGACGCTCTTGATCATGACTTCATTGCGCGGCATACGCGTGGTTTCCAGAACTGGGGAGCGCACCTGTCCTCCATTGACTGGGATCTGGTGGAGGCGACCACCGGGTTGTCCCGCGGACAGATCACCGAGGGGGCAGGGCTGCTCCGTGACTCCGATCGGACGATGTTCTGCTGGGCTATGGGGCTGACTCAGCATCACAACGCGGTGGCCACCATTGCCGAGATCGTCAATCTCGCCCTGGCTCAAGGCAACATCGGCAAGCCCGGCGCTGGGCTGCTACCGGTACGCGGTCACTCCAACGTGCAGGGCGACCGCACGATGGGCATCTGGGAGACTCCGCCCCCTCACTTTCTCGACAGACTGCAGTCTGAGTTCGGTTTCCAACCGCCCCGCGAGAACGGCTTCGACACCGTGGATGCAATCCGGGCGCTGCGGGACGGGCGGGCCAAGATCTTCATCGGGCTTGGCGGGAACTTCGTACAAGCCGCTCCGGACACCGATGTCACCGCCGCAGCGCTCGGCCGGGCCCAGCTCACGGTGCAGGTCTCCACCAAGATCAATAGGTCGCACCTGGTCTGCGGCACGACCGCGTTGATCTTGCCGACACTGGGGCGCACGGAGATCGACATACAGGCCGGTGGCCCGCAGTTCGTCTCGGTGGAGGACTCGACCTGCTCGGTCCACGCCTCACGCGGACCGCTGCGTCCAGCAAGTCCTTACCTGCGGTCGGAGGTGGCGATCGTCACCGGACTCGCCGAGGCGACGCTGGGTAATCGCTATGGCATCAACTGGCGAGGTATGCGTGAGGACTATCGCGAGATCCGCCGCCACATTGCACGTGTGGTGCCTGGCTGTGAGAGCTATGAGGTGAACGTCTCCCGGCCTGGCGGTTTTGTGATGCCGCATCCACCGCGGGATTCGCGTAGCTTTCCTACCAAGTCCGGACTTGCGGAGTTCACGGTGTCGACGATTCAGGCGCTTGAGGTGCCACCGGGTCATTTGATCTTGCAGACCGTGCGCAGCCATGACCAGTTCAATACCACCATCTACGGATTCAGCGATCGCTACCGCGGCATCGAGCGGGGTCGGCGCGTGGTGTTCCTCAACCCGCTCGACATCGAGGAGCTCGGCTTCCACGCTGGCGAGGTCGTCGATTTGGTGACGCACTGGACCGGCGATGATCACCTACGCCGGGCGCACGCGTTCCGGATCGTGGCCTACCAGACGCCGCGTGGCACGGCAGCGGCTTACTATCCCGAGACCAACCCGCTGGTCCCGCTCGACTCGACGGCGGTGGGGAGCAATACCCCAACCTCGAAGTCGGTGATCATCCGGCTGGAGCGGCCAGGCACGAGCCAGTCGACAGAGGCTGCTGGTCAGCAGCCCGTAGGGGCCGATGATCATCACGAGAGTTCCCCCGAGCCGCTGCACTTGTCCTGAGGAACAACTACTACCGTTCGGTGCCATGAGTGATCACGTGAAGCAGATACTGGTGGATGCCTTTGGGCGGGTACGCGAGCTCGTCATTGACCTCACCGACGGCCTGACCGACGATATCGCCAGCTACCGGCCCGATCCCGAGGCCAACTCAATTGCGTGGCTGATCTGGCATCTGAGCAGAGTCCAAGACGATCACATGGCCGATCTGGCACAGGTCGAGCAGGTGTGGCC
>JBKOZG010000095.1:0-7045 GCA_046725775.1 Actinomycetota bacterium
AAGTCTTGATGGCGCGGCCTGAGCAGCCGGGTCCGGGTCAACGAACTCGCGAGAGTTGATTTCATCACTGCCGCATCGCAAGCTGCCAACCGCCTATCTCGACCGCCCCTCGCCCAGCAGCGTTGCTGGCGTCATCGACACCATCTTGGACGAGGGTCTGGTAAGCGGAAGGTTGCAGGCGCGATGTACGCAAGGAGTTCTTCACCGGCGCTCATCCTGCCTCGGCACAGGACCGGATCGTGGCCACCGTGCTGTCACCGACATCATTGGCTCCATCGATCTCTGCTTCGCGTTGGGATACGGTGCGAGGTGGGTGGGGAAGGTGGTCGCATACTCGTCTGCCAGGTGCAGGACGTGAATTGGTGGCCGCGCGCTGCCGGCTCCCTGGAGGTGGTCTGGTGACTGACGCCCCACCGTCGACCGCGGAGCGGCGACGTGTGACTGTGACGTTCAGCGACCTGTCCGGCTTCACCGCTATGACCGAACAGCTCGAGGCCGAGGACGTCCGGGACGTGATGGACGCGATCTTCGACAAGGCCGCGCACATCATCGAACGCTATGGGGGGCGCATCGCCAGCCTTTTCGGTGACGGCGTGATGGCGGTGTTCGGAGACCCGGTGGCACACGAGGATGACGCGCTCCGAGCTGTGCGGGCGGTGATCGAGCTTCACGACGCGGTCGACGCGATGAGTCCTGGGATCGAGCGCCGCATCGGTCGGCCGGTTCGAATGCACAGCGGCATCGAGACCGGGATGGTCGTGACGTCGCCGACCGCATTCCTCGGTGCGGTGGCGGGACTCGTTGGTGACACCGTGAACGTCGCCGCCAGACTCGAGGATCTGTCCAACACTGGCGAGATTCTCGTCGGCCCGGACACCTACCGGCTCGTCGCCAATCTGGTCGACGTCGAGGAGCACGGTCGGGTCGAGCTGAAGGGAAAGGCAGTACCGGTGTCTGTCCGTCGCGTGGTCCGCATGCGGATGCCGATGGGGCAGCCGGTATCGCGCCAGACCCAGTTCGTCGGTCGTCAGCGTGAGCTGACCCAACTGCTGACCTTCGTCGAGCGGCTCGAAGTGGGTAAGGGCGGCATAGTCGCCGTCGAAGGTGATGCAGGCGCGGGCAAGACGCGCCTCGTCGAGGAGCTCCGCAGAGCCTGCGCAGGCAGGGTCCGATGGCTCGAAGGACGGGCGTACGCATTTGGCGACACCACGCCATTCGCCCCCTTGACCGACCTCCTCGCGAATGCGGTCGGCGTCGACCTCACCGACTCAACGGTCATGGTGGCTGATCGCCTGACGGCAGCGGTGGCCAACTTGGTTGAGCCAGAGTCCGTTGTCGCCATCGTCTCGCCACTGACGCGGCTCATCGGAACCACGTCGGCTGAGGAGTCCTTCGTCGATCGCGAGGTGTACCAAGAACGTCTGCTTGCCGCGGTCGCCGCGCTCGTCGAGGCAATCGCGGCCAAGCAGCCGACGGTGCTGTGTGTTCAGGATCTGCATTGGGCCGACCCATCAACCCTCGGACTCCTCCGTCGCCTCCCGCCGCTGGTATCAGCGCCCGTGCTCATCGTCGTGAACTACCGTCCTGGAATCTTGCTCGGCATCGGCGAGGAGCGGATCGTCGTCGGTGATCTCACCGACGACCAGGTAAGCACGATGCTCCGGGACCTGCTCGACGGGACACCGTCGGACTCCCTCGTCAACGTGGTCGCCGCACGCGCGGGCGGCAATCCGTTCTTCGTGGAGGAGCTTGCGCATCACCTGCACGAGGCCGGATCCCTCATCGTCGACAACGAGCGGTACGTGGCGATTCGCAGCGTGGCCGAGGACGGCGGGATCCCACTGACGATTCATGGCGTCATCGCGGCGCGGCTGGACCGCCTCGACGAACACCGCCGACGCGTCCTGATGGAGGCCGCGGTGGTGGGGCGCGAGTTCCTCTATCGAGTGGTGCGCGAGGTGACCGGCGACCCCGAGCTCGATCGTGCGCTCGTCGAGCTCGTCGGAGCCGATTTGGTGCGGGAGAAGGTCCCCGAGCCTGACCTCGAGTACCTGTTCAAGCACGCGCTCACCCAGGAGGTCGCCTACGCCAGGCTGGTGCGACCGGAGCGCCGACGTCTTCACGGCCGGGTCGCTGCCGCCCTCGAGCACCTGTTCCCCGACCGTGTCGACGAGCTGACCGAAGTCTTGGCGTACCACTACCGAGAGGCCGCCGATGTACAGCGTGCCGTTCCGTACCTCGTGCGGGCCGGGCAGCGAGCCGTGGACCGTTATGCGATCGACGAGGCCAACCGGCACTACGAGGACGCGTACCGACTCACGCTGTCGCACGACCTCGGGCGAGAACGGAGCATCCTTCTCGGCACGGTGCTGAATGAATGGATGCTCGTCTTTTACTATCTCGGTGACTTCCCGGGGATCGTCGAGAAGCTCGAGGCCCACCTTCCCGAAATCGCGGCAGCTGGCGAACCCAGGCTTATGGGAATGGCCCACGCCTGCGCGGTTGGGGGTTGACGAACCTCATGCGATTCGACGAGGCGCTCGCCGACTTCGCGACTGCCGGTGGATTGGGCAATGACCATAACCTCCCTGAGGTCATTGCCTACGCCGCCACGTGGCAGGCGTGGGCGCACAACTACATGGGCCACACCGCACACGCCATGCTGGCCGCCGATGCTGTGCCCGTCGCGATCCGACTGGAGGACGCGCGCTACGTCACACTCAAGCGCGATGGCGCAGTGGCCTACGCGCATGCGCTGGCGGGTCATTTCGACGAGGCCGACGCGATAGCTCAGGCTCTGGTCGACCTCGGAGAAGCCACCTCCAGTACCCGTGCGCGGTCGCTCGGATACGGGGTGGCGTCCCTGGCCTCCTACCTACGTGGTTCGGAAGCGGCTGCAATCGCCAACGCCGAGCGCGCCATCGCGGTCGCCAACGAGCCTGTCTACCGCGAGTTCGGTCGGTTCATTCTGGCGAACATTCTCGCGGGATTCGGTCGTGTGGAGCCGGCCGTCGTGACTGTCAACGCCTGCCGACAATTCGTCAACGCCAGCCGACATTTTGCTGAAACGAGCGGAGCGCTGATTTGGGAGGCGATGCTCGAGCCGGCCGCGGCCGTGGTGCAGCTCCTCACTGGCCAGCTCTCGCAAGGGATCGCGCGACTCGTCGACGCAGCGAAAGGACCAGGGCTCCCGGCCCGCGTTGCCGAGGTCAACCTGGCCGTCACCTACGCCCGCATCGCGAGCAGGCAAGCAAAGGCCCCTGTCAGCGCGCTCGTTCGATCACCAGGGTTCGTCGTACGCCATGCGCTCCCAGCGCGGCGACGAGCCCGCCGGCAGCTCGAGGCCCTCGCCACCAATCTGCCCGCGCAGGGCCTCGGCGGGTTTGTCCCGACGATCGAACGGGAGCTCGGGCGCCTGGACTGAACGTGCAGCAGCAACGGTTTGGTCGGATCGTTGAGGTGGAGGCCGACATTGGCGCGGGGCTGCCACGCACGGTACTGGTCGGGCTGCCGGACTCGGCTCTCTATCAGTCGCGTGATCGCTGCAAGGCGGCGGTCAGCAACTCCGGGCACGAGTGGCCGATTTCCTTGCTGACGATTAACCTCAGCCCGGCGACTCTGCCGAAGGCTGGCAGCCATTATGACTTGGCGATCGTTGCGGCGGTGCTGGGCGCGACGGGCGTCTTCGGCGCCGAGCAGCTACGCCGACGTTCGATACGCTGAGTGAACTTGGGTCGATATTCGCCTCGCCTCGGGGGGAGCTCGAGGCGACTAGAAGGAGAGCAGGCGATCGAAGAAGGAGCGATAGCGTCCTAGTGCCAGCCGCAGATCTTCGGTGCTGGTCTGTTCGCTGTCTAGGCCTTGTTCAAGTTGAGAGCGCTGCCGGCGGAACAGCTCCTCCAACTCGTCGAGCACCTGTCCGACCAGCTCATTCGCTCCTCGAACGGCCCTGCGCGGCTCATCCACGAACTCACCCTTAAGCTCATTCCAGCGGCTGTTGTACGCCTCTGCGCGTTCCGGTGCAATCAAGGTGGCGCGCTCCCGACCGGCGGCAGCAACTTGATCATCAGCGCCGGCCTCGGCCCTACTGGGCCTGGCCTGCCTCCGCTCACGCTCAGTCGGCCCACCCAACCTCTCGGCTGCGCTGCTGCCGGACTGTCCGGTGTCCCTGACATCGGGCGCGCGAATGTCCCTTCCCTCGGTGTCGGTAACCTCCATCCTGCGGCCGCCAAGCTCTTCAGTCTCGCCAGTACTGGGTGCGCTAGTGACGGCCTCTCCAGTTCCGGTGGCACGGGTCGTGCGGCCTTCGTCAGTTGTCGCCTCAGTGCTGCTCATGCTCTAGTCCCCCGTTCGGTTGTTTGTTGGCTGTCCAGCTCGGTCTGCCTGATCTCGCCGCGCGTGTCCTCCTCCTGACCGGCTTCACCGTCGCCCGCCAGCAACGCCTGTATTAGTGACCGGTAAGACGTCACCGCTTGGCGGAGATACTCCGTGTCGACCCTTCCCGCTTCGTTTGCCTGTGCAATGCGCCGAGCCTCTCGATAGCCCTCTGTGACGCGGGCGTGACGTACAGACAGGTCGTCGGCCCGTTGATCGAAGTCGTCGACTGGGTAACCACGGGCGGACATCACGTCCATGACCAGCCGATCAGCGTTGCGCACTGCGCTGCTAGGGTCGTCGACGAACTCGCCCTGAACCTCTGACCAGCGCCGTTCGAAGTTCTCGCGTTCAGCGCTATCGAGTGTCCGCAGCTCCAGCTGCTCGTGCCGCTTAGAGCGATCACGCAGCTCCGACTCTGCTTCCCGTTGGCTCTCCGCCTGATCAATGGCGCGGTCGTACTCAGGTCCGTACTGCTCCTGCAGGCGTTCGGTCTGCCTGCGCCGAGCCATCCGATAACCGACGACTACGATCGCAGCGATCACCACAATGGCAATCACAATCACGACGATCAGTGTGACGCTGCTCATAGTTTTGGGAATATCCCTCGCTTCCCAGGACAAACTCACCCTTTAGGGTGAACTTCGGGCCGAACGAGCCTCACTAGCGTTGCGGATTCGCGCTCACCGGCCAGCTGGCAGCACTCGGCATCTCCATCTTGCTCCCGCCGAAGCTCACGGCTTTACGCGCTGTTGCGCCCGCTGGTCTACGCCCATTGGTATGACCCTGAGCTGTAGCAGTGGGACCTACGCCAAGCAGCAGCAGGCCGGCGGTTGCGGGCCGATACCAGAAAACACTCGGCGTCGTTCCGGAGCATGTCCGAGCCGCAGCTGAGCACGGGCCGATGACCGCTGAAGTCGGTGATGCCCGTCGGCTCACGCAGGCGGATGCGTCGGTTGACGCGGTGCTCATCCTTGGCCGCCCGCTGTACCGCCTTGTGGGCAGGGCTGAGCGGCTGTTGGCGCTTATCGAGCACGTGCCAGTGATCGTTTCCCATACGAGGGCTGCCGCCGAGCCGATGCTTGGTAGAGGGTCCGTTTGCGAGACGCGTCTTTTGGCCCTCTCGACCTGAATAGAGAACCAGCCTGGGAGCTGTCAGGCCTACGGCAAAGCTGAAGAGACGTTGCAAGGTCCACTGAAGGTTTCCCTTAGGACGACCATCCGGCTGCGTCACGCACACGGTCCCTCAGCGTGCCCGGCCGATTGCCCGCATCCGGGTCAGCTTACGGACGGTTCTCCTCGACTATCCGATCGGCGCTGCGGTGCCACCCTCGCTCGCGGTGTTCGATATAGATGCGCGAATCGGCGGCAGCTTTGACGCGCTGACGGCAATCGTCGGTCCATTGCCGCAGACGCTGACGGCGTGGAGTGGCCGGGGCGATGGCGGACGACACCTGTATTTCCTACGGCCGCATGGTGAGCTGACGAGCACGAAGCTCCCGCTCGGGATTGACCTGAAGGCATATGGCTACTGCGTCACGCCGCCGAGCCTTCATCCGGCTACGGGTCAGCCGTACCGCTGGGAACTGCACGACGTCGCACACATGCCGCACGCATTACGGGAGTTACTACGGCCGGTGGCACGGCCGGTGCTGTTCAAGCACAATGCCGAGCTGCGGCGGCGGACTGGCAGCTCGGTCAGGTCATCAGGGGCCCGGATCTCGATCAGGTCGCGGACCTCGAAGCCGCTCGCGCGCAGCAGCCGGATCCAATCTGCGTACCCGAGGTGGAACTCGACGCCCGACTGGCCGGCCCAGTCGAACCGATGCATCTCAAAGTAGGGGCGCAGCAGCCGCTCGGTTGCCGGCCCTTCGTTGTCCGTCTCGGGCACCGTCAGCACCCAGCATGTGCCGTTGCCGAGGAAGCTGAGCTCGCCGCCAGGGCGCAGGATGCGTGCCGCCTCGGGGATCCAGCGGTGCGGATCGGCCCAGAGGGCGGCGCCGTACTCGCTGACGGCGAGGTCGAAGGACGCATCGGGCAGGCCGGTGTCTTCGGCGTTGCGGTGGATGAGCGGGAAGTGGAGGTCGTGGTCGTTTTGGAGGCGTCGCGCCGTCTTGAGCTGCTCGGCGGAGTTGTCGATCCCGGTGATGCGGGCGCCGCGTCGGGCGAGCCAGGCACCGAAGTGGGCGGTTCCGCAGCCGAGCTCCCCGACGTATGCCGGCCACATCGGCCGGGAGTGCGTGGAGCTCGTCCTCGGGGATGCCCGAAGATCCCCAGGTGATCTCCTGGCGGGCCCACGCCCGGGCGCCTGGGGCGGCGTACAGCGGTGCATTGACCTGGTCCCAGTAGCCGCCGGTTGTGGGCGACGTGCTCGGGCAGCTGGGGTTCGGTCACCGGCGGATAGTAGCGTCACCGGTCGCTCGCCAAGCGTGCGAGTCGGCGAAGGAGCCCGGTTGGCCGATCCTGTTGTGGGCGGCGGTCAGTCCGGACCGGCGATGGCCTGGCACTTGGTCCAGCAGGGCCTGCGGTTCTTGCTGCTTGAGGTCCCGCAATCGACCTAGCCTCTTGGTCGGTTCTCGCGCCCTTTTCCACAACCTTTAGGTCGCCCTTTCCACAGGTTTCGGTGACCCCGCACGATTTGCGCGGGCGTCCGCATGCTTCCAGTCGGAGG
>JBKOZG010000093.1:0-2610 GCA_046725775.1 Actinomycetota bacterium
GCAAGCATTCCCGGGGCGCACGTTCGTCGTCGTCCGCGTGGTGGCACAACGGAAGAAGGTGCCTGCGGGTCCTCGCCGGGTTGGCTGACAGTTTGGCGCAATGTCATGTGGCCTCGGTCTCCGCGCGAACCGGCAGATCGCCGGTCTGGATGACGGTTTGAGCGATCGTTCGTAGCTTCACATGGGTGTTCTGCGAGTGGCGTCGCAGCAAAGTGAACGCCTGGTCGGCCGTAAGTTCACGGCGGGCCATCAAGATTCCCTGGGCCAGTCCGACGCGATGCCGTGCGGCCACGGCTTGGTTCAAGTCGTCGCGTTCTGTAACGGCTTCTAATGCCCAGCCGGCGTGATGGGCGAATGCCTCGGCCACATCCGCATACCGCGACAGGGTGCCCGGGCGGGTGGCATGCCACACCAGCCGGACCGGCTGCCGAGACGTACCCTCAATCCGCACCACGAGTAACGCGCGTTTGGCCAGCCCGTTCCATGAGGCGCCATCACTCGGATCGTCGATCGAAATGGGTTGCTGAAGCAAACCCTGCCGGAAGAGCATCTCGATCACCGCAGCTGCCGCCGAATCATGCGCCGCGTCGCTCGGGCGTGCGGCGAGGGTTTGCAAGAAGCGCTCGGTGTAGCTGACGACTGCTGCCCCGTCGGCGGCGATCAGCGCCACGGCTTCGTCGACGACTATGCGCCACAATGCGGCGACGTCTGATGCAGCCCACATCCGCTGGCTGGCACCGACCAGAGCCCTCGTGTAGGCCAGATCCCGCGATGCGCCGGTCGGCGGCATCTGCACCAGAGGCCGCGTCCCTGCCTCGGGCGGAGCCGGAGCTGAGTCGGTCAAGACGTGGCGCGGGCCGGACACTTGGTCCGGTCGTAAGCGATTGGAAGGAGGCTCAGGCGACGGCAGCGTCATAAACGCGTATCCGATCAGGACATACGGCCCCTAAAATCCTGGCTGTGGCGTTCTCGCCCGTGCCGCGGGTTCCCCACACGGCGGACACGTTCCAGGTCGGCTGGTGTGTCAGCTAAGAGGTAGATTCTACCGCTCCCTAGAGCCCTACCGCTCGGATCGAGTCCAGAACGCCGGAGCCACGAGTCACCGCGCTCGGTCCAAGAGTTGGCGACGGCCGGCACGCGATGTCGGAATGAGAGGGGGTACACGCTGAACCCTTTCTGCTGACGTATGTCGCGGACGGGCCACCAGCTCGACCAGCCGCCGAGAATGTCGAGTCAGTCGACGACTAGTGCACGCAAGCACTGCTGCTGATGTCCTTGCCGCGCTCGGCAATGATCTGGCCGATCATCTCGATCAGCGGGAGCACCACGGCTCAAGCGAGAACACGCCGACGGTGGTGCGGCGAGCGGCAGCGTGACCCAGCCGACCTGCGCGACGCCGATGGTGACCGCATCGATCTGGTGAGCCCGACGCCTGGGGCTCATCCTGCTGGGCGGTGGGCAGCCATCAGAAGATCATCGCCACTCGCATCACCGCAACCCTGCGACCGCGACCGTAGGTCGATAGTGTTGCCCCCGCGATGCCGTAACTGTCCTCCACCAAGATCGAATCCACGCTAAAACGCCGGGGCTTGGGGGTGCGAAGTCACGAGCCGGGGAGTGCGTCCCACAGCGACCGTTCGGGAGTAGGGCCGCCACCGTTCCGCAGCCGAACGACTCGATGGAATGTCCAATCCACGCCAGGAGCAAGCCGAAATTCACCAAGGCCTACTTGTTCGGTCTAATTCCGGCCCTCCTTTGGCCGTGGAGCCCACAATTTGTCTGCCAAATGATCAGCGAGCGCAAAACGACGCCGCGCAGGGAGCCATTCGCCTGGTCCGACTTCTTCCCGAAATTCCTTCCTCCACCTTCGAGAACTGGCAGTCAAAATCTTGTAACTCCTCTTGCAAGCGGCGGGGTCGGCAATGTTCAACTTTGAGGTTGCTCTCTCTCTTCTCTATCCAGGGAGAGCGACGACCGACTTGAAGCCAAGATCGACTGCCTCCCGTCCGAACACGGAATCGACCCCGCCCAGTTCGACGATGAGGAGGTAGCAGTCTGAGGCCTAAACAGCCAAACCAACGCTCAGCGCCTAACCGCGCAGCATTGCCGCCAGGTCGTCACGCCTACCCTGAAGACCACCAGCCTCTTCGGGACACATGCTTGCGCCTGCATAATGCGACGCACATCACACAGCACATCAAGAAAAAAGAGCAAAAGGGCCGGTATTTGGAATAAGCCGGGAATTAATCAGTTGTAATCCCCGGGACGCGCCGCAGCGTCCGACCCAATTTAGATTGGAATCCCCGGAACGCGTGGAAGTGTCCGAGCCAATTTAGTTGGAATCCCCGGGACGCGCCGAAGCGTCCAAGCCAAAAGACAACCTCCGTAAGGAGAAGTATGACCACCAGCACGACCGACCATAATCCCGTCACCAGCAACAGCCGCGCTGTCGCATCCCGAAATGGCGACCGCCATCTCACCAGGGAGACCAAGCCCTCGTTCAAAACCACCGAACTGATCGTCTACGTACTGTCGGTCCTCGGTGTCCTGATCGCCTCTTTGGTGGTCGACGTCAACGAGGACGGTCAAGGGTTCAGCGCTTACCAGGGC
>JBKOZG010000230.1:0-6263 GCA_046725775.1 Actinomycetota bacterium
GTGCGGAGTCTGGTCCCTCACCTTCTCAGCGAGGTCGATGACATCATGCGGACCAACCCGATAGGAGGGAATGTTGACCTTCTGGCCATTGACCAGGAAGTGGCCGTGCACCACAAACTGGCGGGCCTGCCGGCGGGTACGAGCCAGCCCGGCACGATAGACCGCATTGTCCAGCCGCGACTCCAGGATCTGGAGCAGATTGTCACCGGTCTTGCCCTGCAGCCGGTTGGCCTCCTCGTAGTAGCGGCGGAACTGCTTCTCAAGCACGCCATACGCGAAGCGCGCCTTCTGCTTCTCACGCAGCTGCAAGGAGTACTCCGACTCCTTGGTGCGTCCTTTGCCGTGTACGCCGGGCGGGTAGGGGCGCCGCTCAAACGCCCTGTCTGCGCCGACTAGATCAACGCCCAACCGACGTGACTTCTTGGTCATGGGACCGGTATAGCGAGCCATATTTGATGAGTCCTTAGTCTCTGTGGGCTACTAGACGCGGCGCCGTTTGGGCGGGCGGCAGCCGTTATGCGGAACGGGAGTCACGTCGGAGATCGCCCCAACCTCGAGGCCGATTGCGCCGAGTGAGCGAATCGCGGTCTCGCGACCCGATCCAGGGCCTTTGACGAACACGTCGACCCGCTTCATGCCGTGCTCCATCGCGCGGCGCCCGGCGGCCTCAGCGGCCATCTGCGCGGCATAAGGCGTAGATTTCCGCGAGCCCTTGAAGCCAACGGTGCCCGCCGATGCCCACGCGATGACCGCGCCGCTCGGGTCCGTGATCGAAATAACAGTGTTATTGAAGGTGCTCTTGATATGCGCGTGGCCAGCCACGACGTTTTTCTTTTCCTTGCGACGCACCTTCTTGGCGGCGCTGCTGCGGCCTGCGGTAGCCATAATTACTTAGCCTTCTTCTTGCCGGCGACGGGTTTGCGAGCGCCCTTTCGGGAGCGGGCGTTGGTGCGTGTGCGTTGGCCGCGTACGGGCAAGCCACTGCGGTGACGACGTCCCTGGTAGGAACCGATCTCGACCTTGCGCCTGATGTCGGAGGCGACCTCCCGACGAAGATCACCTTCGATCTGGTAGTTCGCCTCGATCCAATCGCGAAGCGCGACCAGGTGCTCGTCGGTCAGCTGGTGGACCCGAAGGTCGCCGCTGATCTGGGTAGCTTCCAGGGTTTGCAAAGCGCGGGTTTTGCCAATCCCGTAAATGTAGGTGAGGGCGACCTCGAGACGTTTCTCGCGTGGGAGGTCAACCCCGATAAGGCGTGCCATCAGGCCGTACTACCTTTCGTCTGGTCGACGCCGGTCTCATGGCTTACGCCCTTCGACAAGCTCAGGCGCATGACGTCGCGGAGGTGTTGGGCGTGATGCGTCCCCGGCTGCCTTTGATCAGGTCTTGCGACCCAATCACCGAGGCCTCGGCCTCCGACCGAGGGTGGATCCGGGAGCCTGCCCGGATTTGCAATCACACTCTTCTGTTTGAGCTGCTCGCGCGCTTCGACGCGCGCAGCATTAATGGGTTTGCGGCTAGCCCTGTCGCTGCTTGTGCCGCGGATTCTCGCAAATCACCATCACGCGACCGTGCCGGCGAATCACCTTGCACTTGTCGCAGATCCTCTTGACGCTCGGCTGGACCTTCATCGAGCTTCTTTCTGAACGCACGTCAGGCAAGCGCGAGCAAGCCAGACGATGTGGATGGGTTTGCGAGTTGGCTACTTGTGCCGGTAGACGATGCGGCCGCGGGTCAGGTCGTAGGCGGAGAGTTCGACGACCACTCGGTCGGCCGGAAGGATGCGGATGTAGTGCTGCCGCATCTTGCCACTAATCGTGGCCAGGACTTTGTGGCCATTGGCCAGCTCAACGCGAAACATCGCGTTGGGCAGGGCCTCGACCACTGTGCCCTCCAGCTCGAGTGCGCCTTCTTTCTTCGCCATAGACTCTCTAACTTGATTCCGCGTACGCCTCATCGGCCGGCCAAAGTTGGCCAGCCGAGAAGTCTACGCCAGGACTCCGCCGTACCCAAATCCCGCGACTATTGGAACACGAACTAAGCGAATTTGAATCCGCGCTCAAGTCGCTCACGGTAGAGGTCGACGCTCTCCTTGAGGGCCTTCAGTATGTACGGGGGAAACTCCATACCCTGCCTGTGAGCCCACAACAGCCGGTTCTCGACCCGCCCAACCTCGCGCGCATACCCCTCAAGATCGCGATCCAGGCCGAGGTCAGCCATCACCCCGCCCATGTCAGCCTGATACTGCTTCATCCGGTTGGTGCCGACGAGGTGGTATGACTTCTCGCGCATTACCCGGGTCAGGAACAACTGCCAGGGCCTGAGCACCCTGTCCTGAATCATCGCCGTTGCCGACATCTGATAAAAGGCGAAGTGTCCCGGTTCCTGCTGCTTGATCGGGGTGATGATCGTTTCGGAAATCGCTGTCTCTCCGAGCTCCTGCATCCCGCGGTTGATTTGGTTGTAGGCAAGCACCGCTTGCCGCTCGGTGCTGGCGCCGGTGAGAAAGTACATCAACTTGGCGACGTCCTGGATCGGCTTCAGATGGGCCAGCGCTCCCAGGACCTTGATCGGGAACGAAACTTCGAGGTGCGGTTTGGATGCCCCACGGCCGAGATCTTGCTGGAGCCGGTCCAAGATCAACCCGTGCTGGATTTCCTGCGGTTGCCATACGTCGGCGTAGAAGGTCTTGTTGGTTTCGTCAGCATCGGGCAGCAGGACGAGGAGCTCCAGGACATTGCGATCGACTTCTAACTCCACTCGTGCGAGATAGTCGATGACGTGCCCGAACTTCCTGGCCACAACTCCGGGCCGTTTGATCGTCCTGTCGACCAAGTCAAGGGAGAGCGGGGGGTAAAGCTCACCCAGCCGCTGAACGTGTTCAGCGATCTTGCTCTGGGTGATGTGTTGCCGGGGCATAGACACATTTTAAAGATCAATCGTGAGCGTTGGAACAACTTAGGTTAGCCATACCGAATCGTTGTCGGTCACGACCGGTATTCGGGGGCAACGGCCGATGTGTTTTGGTGGCACTTCTGGAGCTATTAGCTAAATCAAGAGCACAAGCAGGATGGCAATAAGCAGGATTACGGCGGCCACTCCCCCAACGACTACGGCAGTCAGTCGTGCCGGTGGTCGTGACTCCGACAGTTCGCCGGGCTCGCCGCCTGAACTTGTGACAATCGCCGGGCTCGAGTGGGTCGGCAGCGGTGGCAGCCCCTCGACCACCGGCACCAGTTCACCGAGCCGTTTCGCCGCGAAGAGTAAGTCCAGCCGAGCTCGATAGTCATCCTGGTCCAAAGTCCCCGCGGTATAGGCCGCATTGAGTCTGGCGGTGAGGCGATCGCGTTCGGCATCGGTCACTGGGGCATCAGGGGTGCTCCGGTACGGGGATGAGATCGGCAGGTTACTGCTCACCGCTCCAGGCTACTCGGCGCATGTGCTGACATTCAGCTGCCAAAGAGACCCGCACGCCGCTACGGAAGCGCTGCCTGGACAATGTCATGCGTCTGACTTCGGCGCTCCAGTAGAAGCCTTGTCAGGGCCAATGCTGTCTGGGAGCCCGAACTGGGCGAACAGCGCGGTATCGAAGAAGCAGCCCACATGCGAAACGCCCTTGTCGGTCAGCGTCAATACCTGGAGCTGGAACGCATGATACGTCCCATCCGGATGCTTCATATAGAGGGCCAATGCGGGCTGGCCGTTGGCGGAGGTCGGCATCATGATCTGGTCGCCGGGCCCCTCAGCCGGACAGTGCGTCTCGATGAGATGCCCTATGGCGTCCGGTCCTTCGTACCAGCCAAGGTATGGCGGCATCTCCCAGACCGCGTCCTCCGCAAGAAGCTCGACAATCCGCTTGACGTCATAGTTCTCGAAGGCGGCCACGTAATCGGCGAGCAACTCCTTCGCATGCGCATCGTCGAGTGGCTCGTCGGGGCCATCCGAATCGAGTTTGTGGACCTGGGCTCTGGCGCGCTGCAGGCTGCTGTTCACTGCGGCCGTTGACAGGCTCAACAGGTCTGCCACCTCGCTGGCTTGCCAAGCGAGTACATCACGCAAGATCAAGATCGCACGCTGGGGCGGGGTGAGATGCTGTAAGGCCGCTACGAACGCCAGCCGAACGCTCTCGCGGTCAACCACTTCAGCGGCCGGATCATCGGCGGATCCACCCCAGACCACGGAGTCAGGCACCGGCTCCAGCCAGGTCACCTCAGGTCGAGACTCCAGCGAACCGTAGGGATCGGAGCTGGGCTGGCCGAAGCCCGTTGGCATCGGCCGGCGAGCACGGCCATCGAGCGCGGTGAGGCAGACGTTGGTTGCGATGCGATACATCCAGGTACGCACCGACGAGCGGTTTTCAAAGCTGTGAAAGGCGCGCCATGCCCGCAGATAGGTCTCCTGGACCAGGTCTTCGGCGTCATGGATCGAGCCCGCCATGCGATAGCAGTGGATGGTCAATTCCCGGCGCAACGGTTCGACGAGAGACGCGAAGACATCGTCGTCAACGGCAACAGTCATGCGTGCGAACTTACCCGCTGCCTGTGACGTTTTCTGACCTGCTCCCCCTCAAGCCGGCGCTCGGAGCTCGTAGCCCAGTGTGGTGAGCAGCGAAGGCGAGCAGATCGGCCCATTCCGCTGCGATAAGGGAGGTCGGTTTGCCGATTCCGTGACCCGTCGAGACCTCGATCCTTGTCAAAATCGGCTGATCACCAGCCTGGGCATGCTGCAAGGCGGCCGTGAACTTATGGCTGTGTAGTGGCACGACGCGATCGTCATGATCGCCAGTAAGCACCAAGGTTGCTGGATAGCGGATTCCCGTGCGCACGTTATGCAGCGGCGAGTAAGCCAGCGCGTGGGCGAACTGCTCTGGGTCGTCCGGGCTACCGTAATCGGAGATCCATGCGGCGCCGATGGTAAACAGATGGAAGCGCAGCAGATCCAAGACGCCAACCGCCGGCAGCGCCGCTCCTGCCAGATCCGGATGTTGGGTGAGCACCGCTCCCACGAGCAAGCCACCATTACTCCGACCGTGCAACGCGAGTTGTCGGGTGGTCGTGACCCTGGTCTGTTTGAGGTGCTCGGCGACCGCCACGAGGTCATCGAAAACGTTCTGTTTGCGCGCCAGCCGACCGGCCTCGTACCAGGCCGTACCGAACTCACCACCACCCCGCAGATTGGCAATCGCGAGTAAACCGCCGGCGGCCAGCCAGCAGGACCAACCTGGTCGATAGTCCGCGAGTACTGGGATCTTGAACCCGCCATACCCGTATAGCAGGGTCGGTTGTGCCAAGGACCGGTCGGCATCAGCGGGAGCGATCAGGAAGTACGGCACAGGCGTACCGTCCTTGCTGATAGCCGTACGACGCTCCATCACAATCTCTGGGACCGCGAAGTCCTCCGCAGCTGGCTGCACGAGACCCTCCAGTGAGGTCACGGCCGCCGAGTTGGTCTCGATCAGGTAGCTGTGCGTGGGTGAGGTGACCGAGGAAAGGCCGATGAACGCTTCAGCATCACCACGCTTGGCATTGAGTCCGACGACCGCACCGCCAGCCACCTCGACACTCCGAGCGGACGCACCGTCCTGGCCGATCCAAATGATCTCAGGCTGCGCGTCGGCTAAGTAGACCAGGATGAACCCGTCCCCAGCTGCCCTCGCGTCCAAGAGCGTGTTTTCCGACTCCGCGACGACCTCTTGCCAGCGGGCTTGTCCAGTCTCATCGAAAGCGTCAAGATCGACGGCGACGAGCCGGCCGGCCTCGGCCTCAAAATCGGTTCGAAGATAGAGGGTCGGACCCTCCGAGCCCGCGAGCACGAATTCAGCAAACGCTTTGTCGATGATCTTGATGGGCTTCCCGAGCTCGCTCCGCTCTCCCGAGATGATTGGATAGACCCAAAGCCGGTTCTTGTTCTCAGTTCCTTCCACAATGCTGACCACCAGATGATGATCGTCGTCAGTGACCTCGCACCAGAACATCAGCTGATCATTCTCCGGGAACTCCATGATCACCTCGTCACGATCTTGCGAATCGCCGATGCGATGCAGTCGCAACTTGGGTCCCGCCAGCGCCGCGGTCTGCGTGCCGTCCGGCTGGCCCTCATGATCAAAATGGGTGTAGACGTAGCAGCGATGGTCGGGCAGCCATTCCGCCTGGGAGAACTTGGTCTGGATCAGCGCGTCGTCCACCTCTTCTCCGGTGGCCAGGTTCAGTAGCCGAAATGTCGACCAATCGCTGCCGGCTTCGCTGACCCCGTACGCCACCAAC
>JBKOZG010000269.1:0-5830 GCA_046725775.1 Actinomycetota bacterium
GCTACTGACTCCAGCGCAGCAGGGCTGCCACCGGCGCGCCACCCATCGTGGCGGCTGTTGCAACGGCGATATCAGCATCAGTTAGGCAGGCTGCCGCAATGAGCGCCTGGTCAGCGCGAAGCTCCTCCTCAGGGGTGTTGATGCCGAGAGCCAGGCCCAGATGATCGCTGGGCCTCAGCGTTACGTCAGCCGCAGCCACTGGATCCAGCAGGAGCTGATCGACCTGGCCACGTACGAATGCATCAGCGACGTCGCGGACACCAATGGCCATGGACTGGCCCCGCCCCATTCGCTCCTTGAGCTCGTGAACCAGCTTTAGCTGCCGGCTGACAACGACATCCCTGAGTGCTGACTCGACGTCTTTGGCTAGCGCGTCGTCGCCACCGTCCACCGGTCGACCGGCTCGATCCAACACCACAACATCAGCGGCGATCGTGTCTGGCAGGTCCGCGATCACCTGCCCGCGCGAGCGCACATCTCCGGCCAAGATCACCAGCTGAGGTCCATTTCGTACTTGACGCTCTATCTCTGCCGCCACCTCGGCGGCGTTCTTAGCCCAGATCGTCTCGGCGGAGCGCTGCCAGTTGAGATGCGACCAGCCTCCGCCGCGGACCTTGTGTTCGTACTTGGAAGGTTCTCCTACCGATGCCTCCCGCTCAGGCTCCATATCGTCGGCTGAGTAGGTGGTGATGTCGCCGCCCTCGTGATCTACCAAAGCCAGCACGAATGGGATCTGCCGACTGGCATCGCGCAGCCAGGCTACGAGATCGGGCAGTGGGCCCCAGGTCGCCACCGGCTGCGTATGGCGACTACGAGTCAGCTCGTCGAACAGCACGCCGCGCTCCGAGGCGACCACGCAGCGGCTGATCGGTGCTGGCTGACCGGTGCTGCGAAGCAGCCGTTCCTGAACGTCGCTAACCACTTCAAGTGGCGCGCCTTGCTCGGCAAGCTCTTCACCTACGGCGCGTACGCCTAGTTCGACAATCCGATCTCCCTGCTCTTGATCTCGGCTTACCTCGAGATATGCACTCGCGAATGGGCCTGGATCGGAGTAGATCGAGGCCAAAGAATCTGTCTTCATGGTCTTCCCCTCGTGTTCAGCTGCGCATTATTCGGCGCCTGGTTGACGGGTGATGGTTGAGTTCTTTCTCTTTCAGAAAGTCTCTCCGATTACGGCGACGAGCTGATCAAAGCCTCAGCTGTTACCGTCGCTCGATGGACGGGTTCGTAATTGATCGTGCGGACGGCCGCGCTGACGGCGAGGACTGGACCGAGAACTACCAAGAGCTACCGGGCGACGCCAGCATCTCAATCATCTTGGAGTCGACAACGAAGGCGGGCGTCGGGCCAAGGCTGCACCAGCATCCGTGCGCTGAAACCTTCATCATCCGGCGCGGTTGGGCGACATTCACGATCGGATCGGAGGAGCTACGAGGGCATGCCGGGCAGGTCCTTGTGGTGCCCGCTAACACCCCGCACAAGTTCTCGACCGGGCCCGACGGTTATGAGGCCGTACACATCCACGCCAACCCCCGCTTCGTCACGGAATGGCTGGAGTAGAGATCGCTGCCTGGCACGGGTTCAGGGGTCTCTCAAGTAGTACGACGAGTTCAGCCCGAGCTGAGCCAGCAGAGGCAACGCGTCAATAGGGGAGAATTGGCTTTGGGTGCCGCGCCGGCACCTCCGGCGCCCGCGGGTAGGCCTCACTGCTCGGTTGGCCAGGCCCGAGGTCCAGCTCGGACTCTTGGCCCGCCACGAGCGTCTCGTCGGCAAAGTGCTCGTGCATCCAGTTGAGATGGTCGTTCCGATCTTCGACGATCCGCAGCGTGTCCCACGCTGGCATGTCCTGCTGGTCGAAATGCTGACCCATCAGCTCCGGGTCAACCTCGTAGTGCCGCAGCCGGATGATCACACCGTCGGACACCCGGGTCGCCTCGGGGCGGACGTACTCCTGCTTGTAGACAAACTGTCGCATCGATTGGCCCTCAGCTCTTGTAAGCCTGATCCAGCATTTGCTTGCCGGGGTTCATGATGTTGTTGGGATCGAGTGCCCGCTTGATCTTGAGCATCACGTCCCAGCCGCCGCCCATCTCTTCGGGAACCAGCTCGGCGTCGCCGGCTCGCGTGCTGCCGTGGCAGGCGGTGATCGAACCGCCGTACCTCAGCGACACCTTCGCAATCTCGGACTTGAGGTCGACCCAGCCGGCCCAGGTCTCGTCGTCGAGCTTCTCCTCCCAGATCCCGATGTCGATCTCGGCGAGGTAGTCACCCCATGGCTTGTACGCCGCATTGGTGTAGCAATAGATCCCCCAGTTGTCGAAGATGCCGTACTTGTCGATGTACCTCTGGGTGATCGCGGTCCACTCCTCGCGCACTTTCGGGATCACGCTCCAGGTCAGCGATGCGTCTTCGCAGTGCCACGACATTGGGGCGACTGTGCCGTCCTTGAGGCGTCCATGCAGTGGGTTGGCGTAGCGGTCGTGTCGGGACGCCCAGTCACCGACTGCCATCTCGTCGCCGGTGTAACGTCCGCCTTCCTTCCTGCCGAGGTCCATCAACAGCTTCGACGCCTCGCGCACCTCCGGCTTCGTCCCGTACAGCGCCGTTGCCACGATGGAGTTCACCCACGGCGGCATGGGGATGAAGGCCTCGTCGTCGCGTCGTAGGTACTCGATCTTCTTCTCGTCGAAGAGCACGGTTCCCGCGAGGGTCGCGATACCCGAGGTGACGATTCCGTACACGGTGCGATGAGCAGTTCCGAAATCGTCGAAGGCGAAGAAGGCCGCGAACTCTGCCTCGGGCCTTGGCACTAGCTCAAGTGTGGCTTCGGTGACGATGCCGAGCGTGCCTTGATGGCCCATGAACAAGTGCTTGAGGTGGTAGCCCGTCGAAGACTTGCGGACCTTCTTTCCGCCGCCGTCTCCGACCCGGATGATCTCGCCCGTCGGTAGGACGATCTCGAAGGACACGACCAGGTCGCGGGTGTGCCCGAAGCGGGAGCCCAGAAGGGACCAGCCGCTGCATGCGATCCGCCCACCCACCAGAGAGCACGGGTACGACGCTGGTGTATCTGGGTAGAAGACGCCGTACTTCTTGAGCTCCTCATTGAGCTTCAGCATGCTGATGCCTGGCCCGACCGTAACAGTCCGATCGGCAAGGTCGATCTCATGGATCTGGTTCATCCGCTTGACGTCGACCATGATCCCGCCGCGCAGCGGCACCGCTCCGTCGTTGAGGCCGGTCCCGCCGGCGCGTGGGACGACGGGAATCTTGGCGCGGTTGGCCAGCTTGATGATCTCCGACACCTGCTGTGCGGTTCTCGGCAGCACGACGACGGCCGGCATGTGCTCCGCCCACCTGTGCAGCGGGAAGGGCGCAGGCACCCGGGCGCGATTGGCCCGGCTCGAAACGCCGGTCAGCACAGATCCGGGCTCGGCCATGATCGCCTCCAGCTCGGCGACAACGACATCGTCGACGGTCATCACGGGAGCGGTGGTCATCGGGCAGCCTCCAGGTCTGACGCCCCGCGGCGGCCGCCGACCTCAATACCTGCGGACTCGGCAACCAGCTCCATGATGTCGGCGACTTCGATCCCAGCTTTGTGGCCCGCGGTCGCAAGCGGCCGCTCCGACCAGACGCATGCACTGACCAGCATGTCGACGTCGAGTTCCTTGGCCCTGGCTACGCGCATGTCGCTGATCGCCTCGGTGATTTCGGGTTTCTCGATGGGGAGTCCGCCGCCACCACCTGAGCAGTAGGACCACTGCGTGACGTGATCAACATCCTTGAAGATCAAACCCGGAATGGAGTTCAGAATGAAGCGGGGTGCCTCGTGGATTCCCTTGCGCTTGTTGAGCCGGCAGGGGTCGTGGTAGGTCACGGTCTTGCTGATCGGCCTCTCGAGCTTGAGCTGGCCGTTCTTGATCAGGTCGGCGACCAGCTCAAGGATCTGCACCACCTCGATGTCGAAGTCCTCCCCGAAGTAGGCCGGATAGTCCTCTGTGAAGTGGATGTAGTCGTGCGGCTCGATGGCGATGACTCGCTTGACCCCCGAGGCGTGCCAGTCCGCCAGATTGTGCTCGGCGAAGGCTCGGGACTGCTCGACGTACCCCATCTCGGCAGCCGGGCCACCGCAGCACCACTGCTCGTTCATCAGGCCGAACTCGAAGCCCGCCTGCTGCAGCACCTGGGCGGTGGCGCGCGTGTTCGAAGTCCGGTAGAACGCGGCCTCGCAGTCGACGAACATGATCGTCTCGCCGCCGATCGGGATCTGAAGACCTTCTGCCCAATCACGGACGTGATCCTGGCCTCCTGGCTGGCCGTTCGCTGTGCCGAGCACGGGCTCGTTCTTGAGTTCGTTCGTCAGCCGGTTCCAGAGCTTCCAACCGTCCCTGTCCAACCCCTCGTCGACCATCAGCGCCCGAGCAGCCCGTACCACCTTCACTGTTTCGGTCCGTGCCTGATAGAAGTCACCGACGAATAAGGTGTTCGGGCACCGGATCTCACACGCCCCGCACTGGGTGCAGTGGACGTAGTCATCGGCGACGTCGGAGATGTCGAGCAAGCCCTTGTCCATCGCAATGATGTTGGCGTGGAAGGCGGTTGGCGTATGATTTTCGTTCCGCGTCACCTGGGTCACCGGGCAGACCTCGCGGCAGAACTTGTGGCCGGATGAGAAGCAGCTATAGCCGTTTTGCCGCCATCGCTCGACGAACTCCCGCTGGAGTTGCCCGTGCTGAGCGGCTGTGGAAACCCGGCTCGTTGAGTCATCGAAGGTCACTGCTCACCCCTCTGCCGAAAGGGGGCGCTGTTGCGCCGCTCCACCTGGACCTGCTTTGCACCATATTTCGGGGCCGTACGGACCGTCAATGAAACGACAGGGCATCGAAAATGCCTGCTATATGGACTGCCTGCCACTGAGATGGTCTGATGGAAACACACCTCTGCGCGGCGTGGTTCGCCGTGCCCTGACGGTGTGATCACAGAGGGAGGGCACCATGAGGTTCAGTTATGTGATGCTCCCGGACTACCCACTTGAGGAGTCGTTCCGGGCCATCAAGCTGGCCGACGAGCTGGGTTTCTACGCTTGCTACGCCGCCGACGAGACATGGCACAAGGACCTGTGGCTGCTCTTCGCGGCCGCGGCGAAGGACACGACGAACATCCGTTTCGGACCGAGCCTGTCCGGGGTGGTGCTGCGCGAGCCCACTCTCATCGCCCAGGCGGCGGCGACTCTCGACGAACTCACGAACGGTCGAGCTGAAGTTGTGCTCGGCTCAGGCAACTTCGGTCTGCTGGCCCAGTACGACATCAATTGGGCGCAGACCAAGCCGCTGTCCCGGGTTAAGGAGGCCGTCCAGGTCATCCGGACATTGCTCGACGACGGCATCATCACCTTCGACGGCGAGTTCTTCAAGTACCACGCACTGTTCACGTTCGCGCGGCCGGTCCAAGAGCGGCTGCCCGTCAAGATCGGGGCGATGCGTGGCCCGAAGTCGTTCGAGGTCGCTGGTGAGTTCTCTGACGGTTGCCATCACGCGCTCAGCTACACCCGACAGGCCTACGAGTATGGATTCGAGCACTTCAGCGCCGGTGCCAAGAGGGCGGGAAAGAATCCGGATGACCTTGACTTCGCGGCTTGGGTTTGTACCTCGGTCGGGCGGGACTCGGCGGCGGCGAAGCAGGCAGCCCGGTCGATGGTCGGCATCTACGCCTCATCGATGCCGCATGAGCAACTCGAACGGAACGGGGTCGATCCGGCAGAGCTCACCCCAATCATCGAAGCCATCGGCGCAGGGAACCTAGCCAAAGGTGTCGAGCTCACTAGCCC
>JBKOZG010000456.1:0-12175 GCA_046725775.1 Actinomycetota bacterium
TGAACGACGCGTTCACCAAGGGCAAGGTGCCGACTGGCGAACTTGCCGACGCCGCGCTGATCCTGGTGGGCGGTGTCTTGTTGATGCTGCCCGGCTTCCTGACCGATGTCATAGGTTTTGTGTTTCTGCTGCGCTGGACTCGGCCGTTTGCTCGGAAGCTGATCGCCTTCTTCGTGGCTCGCCGGATCAACAGGTTGGGCATTCCGGCAATGCGTGCGCGACTTGACCGGGAGAACCTCATCGAGGGAGAGACCGCGGAGTCGCCGTCTCCTGGTGGTCGCGAACCCAAAGACTTGACCATCATCTCGGGGGAGATCGAGGAGCCGTCCAAACCGGTGGGCCCTGAGGATTCTCGCCGTTAGCTTGCGCTCAGGCGCGCAACGGGCCGCCCTCTCGTCCTCTGCGCCGCTGATCGGGGGGCAGCAGCACCCAACGAGAAGGCGGCCCAGAGCCCCGCTCCTGAGCTGCTCGCATACGCTCGCAGCTTTCGAGCCGCAAAATGTTTAGGCGGTCTTCTTCGGTCGTGTGTTCCGGGACACTGCGGTGGAACCCAGCTCGCCAGATCGGAGCTGGTTCAACCGCTCGGTCAGCAGGTCCTCTAGTTCGGCGATGGAGCGCCGTTCCCGGAGCATGTCCCAGTGCGTACGCGTGGGCTTCTCCTCCTTCAGCTCCGGTCGCTCACCATCGGCACGTAGCGATTCAGCGCCGCACCGGGGGCACTCCCACACAGAAGGAATCTCGGCTTCAGCTGCGAATACGAGGCTGAAGTGATGATCACGAGGACAGTCGTAACCGACCTCCTGCCGAGCAGCAAACTCAACACCTGCCTCGTCCTCGAAGCTTTTGGCCCCCAGACCGGTGCCCTTCAGTGAACGATCAGCCATGAGCACAACCTCCGTCTAGCGTTTCCTGACGTTTCCCACACCCGATTGGTTCAACTCACGGCCGCGCCGATATGTTCCGCCGCTCCCATATCCCACTGCAGGCATGAACGTTATTCGGTGATCTGGATCTGCTGTCTGGGCGGCGACTTCACCCGCGCCAGCAAGAGCATGCCGGCCAACAGCACGAGAGCGATCCCCACGATACCGATGCGGTCTGAGAACAAACCTGAGAAGAGCGCGAAAAGTCCCGGGGCTAGGAACGATGCTGCCCGACCTGTAGTGGCGTACAGTCCGAACATCTCACCCTCCCGCCCGGCCGGTGCGACGCGTGCCATGAACGACCGCGAACTGGCCTGCGCCGGACCCACCCACAGCGTCAAGAGCAGGCCGAAAATCCAAAACATCGTGGTGCCGCGAGCGAAGAGCAGAATGATCGCAGTCGTGAGCAGCCCAATCAGCGAGATCATGATCACCTTCTTGGGACCGATCCGATCCTCGATGGTGCCCATGCCGAGCGCCCCAACCGCCGCAACGAGGTTGGCGGCGACTCCGAAGATCAGCACCGAGGCCTGTGCTAATCCGTAGACACTGACCGCCAAGATCGCGCCAAAGCTAAAGATCGCCGCCAAGCCGTCCCGGTAGAGGGCCGATGCGATGAGGAAGTAAACCGCGTTCCGGTCTCGCCAAAACAGCGCCTTGATGTCGTTGAGCAGCAGCGGGTAGGAGGCGAAGAAGCTCACTCGCCGGCGTTTGGGACCGGGCGGCTTCTCAGGAACGGCCAACAGGACTGGAATCGCGAAAACCGCAAACCAGACAGCCGAGAACACTGCAACTGCTCGAATGTTGAGGCCGCCGGCCGAGGTGACCCCGAACCAGCCAACATCGGGTGCGATAAATCCGACGTAACAAATCAGCAGCAAGAAAATGCCGCCGATGTAACCCATCGACCAGCCGAATCCAGATACGCGCCCTATGGTCTCAGGCGTTGACACCTGCGGCAGCATCGCGTTGTACGAGACGACCGCGAACTCCTGGAAGACTGCGCCGGCGGCGAGCAACACGAGCGCAATCCACAGGTAGCTGGGGTCGTTCTTCACGGTGTACATGCCGAGCATGACGGCGATGACGAGTGCGCTCCAAATGGCGAGGCTGCGCTTGCGATGACCGCCAGCATCGGCCCGCTGACCGGTGATGGGCGCGACGAGAGCGATCAATAGGCCAGCTGTCGCGCTCGAGATGCCCAGCCAGGTGTTGGCGCTCAGCCCACCTGGTTGAGCATCGCCGACTACCCCGCGGACGACGTACGGGCCGAAGACAAAGGAGGTAATGACCGCCGAGTACGCCGAGGATCCCCAGTCCCACAGACCCCACGCCAGCACAACCCGGCGCTTGATTCGTGTTGTTTCAACAGGGAGCGGTGGGCCGATCTCCGCAGCCCGCTCAACACTGTCACTGTCGGTCATCGCACCCCGATCTATGGAGCAGCCCACAGGCCGCGCTTGATGAGGACATCCTTCAACGTGTCCACCCGGTCCGTGAAAATACCGTCGACACCTGCCTCGATAAGCCTTTCCATGATTTCGGAATCGTCAACGGTCCAGATCTGCACCTTCTTGCCAGCTCGATGTGCGGCCTCAACCAGGGCCGGAGTCAGCACGGAAAGCCTGCGCCCGAGCACCCTGAGGGAGAGAGGCACTTGCAGCACCGGCGCCGGCGTATTGAGCGCCCATGTCACCCACGGGAGGAACCGGTTTGCTGCAACCCCCAACGCGCTGGCCGCCGACGGAACCCGCCAGCCCAGGCGGAGGCGCAGCTCATAGAGGCGGCGGATTCCAAACGAGCTCACGCAAACGCGGTCGTAGGCCTCATGCTCGCCGATCGTTGCTGCCAACAAGGCCACCGCAGTAGGTGACTTCGCGTCGATGTTGAACCGCGCGTCGGGAAACTCAGCCAGCAACTCAGAGAGCCGCGGGATAGGGTCCAACCCGTGGATTCGGGCTTCGGCAATCTGTGCGTAGTTCAGCTCCGCGACCGCGCCCGTGTGGTCGGTAACCCGATCCAGCACTCGATCATGAAAGGCCAGCAGCACTCCGTCACGGGTGGCGTGCACGTCGGTCTCCAGGTAGCGGTAGCCGAGTGCGACGGCCTCCTTGAATGCGTGCAGGCTGTTCTCGCGGAAGAGGTTCGGCTCGTAGGTTGCTCCACCACGATGCGCGAATGCAGTGAACGGCGGGTCGAAGAAGGCGTAGTCAGCGGCCCTCATGGGCTCATTGTGCCCCCGGGAGCCTCAGAGCCCAGGCAGCCGCTGCAGCAGCACGTCGACAGGTCCAGGAAGCCAGGTCGGCGGGCTGGTCAGCAGCAAGTACAGATATCCGATGAGTCCACAGCAGGCGAAGAAGACGACCCAGAACAGGACCTGCTTGCCTCTAGACCACGTGCGGTAGCGATGCAGCTCCTTCTTGAACCACATCATGAGCTGGTGGGCCCATTCGAATTCGCTGGACCACACGGCTAAGCCGAGCAAGATCAGCGGGATGCCGCCCGGCCCCGGGATCGGACCGCTGACGAAACCTAGAGCGATAAGAATGAGGCCGAAGAGGCCGACAGCAACGCGGTAGACAGCGAGCTTGCGCTTGTCCTCCCTGATCTTGCGACGCCAGCGCCAGCGGTCCTCCTCCGGCTCGATAAGGATGTGGTGATGGTGGTCCTCGTTTGAGTGGTGACCAGCCTTGTGCGGGATCTCGCTCGCTTGCGGCAAGGTCGTAGTGGGGATCTCAGCGTCGCGTGAGCCCCGATCGTCGACGCTGAATGACATGGCCACCACTCTAAGGTGGAGGGCCAAAATGCGCTGCACGTGCCCAGATTGGAGAGACCAGGCGGCAGGTTGTCGACATCGGAGGCGTCGCTTGCGCTCCAGGCGCAGCCGGGTCTGCAAGTCGACGTCATGGCCTCGTGCACCGACCCCAGCAGCCTCTTTAGGGGCGCGGGTGGATAGCCTGCTCTTCCAAGATCGCCGTCAGGGTCGTCCATCGCTGTCACATTCTGCTCGGTCGATCCGTCATCCCATCGACGAAGGAGCGGTCGCCGATGTGACCGCCTACTCCTGAGGAGAGGAACATGAGTGCCACGATCCGCAGCCTGGTGATCCCGGTGTCAGACCTGGACGCCGCCAAGGCCGTCTACACCGCGCTGCTCGGCGCGCCACACACCGACCAGCCCTACTACGTCGGGTACAACGTCGACGGCTTCGAGGTCGCTCTGGCTCCAGGCGACGTGGCTGGCGGGCCGGTGGCCTACGCCGACGTCGAGGATCTCGACGCGACCCGCGCAACCCTGGTCGCGGCTGGTGCGACCGAGCTGAGCGCCCCGCGTCAAGTCGCACCCGAGGCGCGGGTGTGCGTGCTCGCCGACGCCGACGGCAACCCGATCGGCCTGCGCGGCATATAGCCTCCGGCGCGGCCTATTTCGTATCGACCGGACGAGGAAGGCAGCGGCCACGAGCGCCGGCCTCAGCGAGCGGAGCGAGCAACATACATAGCGAGGCAATCAAACCCCCGATCGCGCGCCGCCGTGCTGAGGAGGAGGGCGCAGACCCGCTTTTCGTCTGCGAGCGACGACGAAGTAGGCGGACTCTCGAGCGCGATCCGCGCCGAGCGGAGCGAGGCAATCAAACCCCGGATCGCGCGCCGCCGTGCTGAGGAGGAGGGCGCAGACACGCTTTTCGTCTGCGAGCGACGACGAAGTAGGCGGACTCTCGAGCGCGATCCGCGCCGAGCGGAGCGAGGCAATCAGACACTGCCAGAATGACGCGCGTGACGACGATTTTGTCGATTCAGTCCTCGGTCGCGTACGGGCACGTTGGCAACAGCGCCGTCACCTTTCCGCTGATGAGGATGGGTGTCAGAGTGTGGCCCGTGATCACGGTGCACTTCTCCAACCACACGGGCTATGGGACCTGGCGGGGACCGCTGTTGAGAGCGCCAGACCTCAGGGAGGTAGTGCGGGGGATCGACGAACTGGGCGTACTGGGTGAGGTCGACGCGGTGCTGTCGGGCTACCAAGGTGGTGAGGACATCGGCGCGATGATCTTGGATTCGGTGGCATTGGTCAAGCTGCGCAACCCGGCCGCAATCTATTGTTGTGACCCGGTGCTTGGGGACGCCGACCGCGGCTGTTACGTCCGGCCGGGCATTCCCGAGCTGATGCGGCAGCGGGTCGTGCCTGCCGCTGAGATCGTTACTCCTAACCAGTTCGAGTTGGAGTCGTTGGCAGGCCTACCCGTTTCGACTGTTGCAGAAGTGCTGAACGCAGTTGATGCCGTGCGCAGGCTTGGACCCGAGGTCGTGTTGGTGACCAGCGTGGTACGCCAGGATGGGCCGCCGACAGACATCGACATGGTTGCAGTCAGCGCCGACGGGGCATGGCTGGTGACCACGCCGCGCTTTCCCCGAACCTTCACCGGTAGCGGGGATGTCACCGCGGCGACGTTCTTAGCCAGCCTGTTGGGCGCCTGGGACGTGCCAGGAGCACTCGCGCACACCGCGGCAGTGATCTATGGGCTCCTCGTTGTTACGGCTGCCTCCGGTGGTACCGAGTTGGCTCTCATCGCCGCTCAGGACGAGTTTGCACATCCCAGCCATACTTTCGAACCGGTGCGCCTCCGCTAGCACAATCAGTTCAGTCTCGGAAGACCTCAATGTTGGCGCCCAGAGCATTGAGCCTGTTGGCAAGGTCCTCATAACCCCGATTGATCACGTAGACATCTCGCAACATTGACTCTCCGCGCGCGGCGAGCATGCCGAGCAGAATGCAGACCGCGGGCCGTAGTGCAGGGGGACAGACCACCTGCTGGCCGCGCCAGCGCGTCGGGCCTTCCACGATGACCCGATGGGGGTCGAGCAGCTGCACCCGCGCCCCGAGCCGATTCAGCTCGGTGAGGTAGATCGCCCGGTTCTCATAGACCCAGTCGTGGATGATCGTCTTGCCCTGAGCGGTCGCCGCGATCACGGCAAAGAACGGCAGGTTGTCGATGTTCAGCCCCGGAAAGGGCATTGGGTGGATCTTGTCGATGGGGGAGCGCAGCTTCGACGGCCGTACGGTCAGGTCCACCAGCCGCGCGTGGCCATTCTCCGCCAGGTACTCCTCGCTGAGCGAGAAGTTCAGACCCATCTCCTCCAAGATCGCGAGCTCGATTTCGAGAAACTCGATCGGCGCCCGCTTGATCGTTAGGTCTGACTGGGTGACGATCCCTGCCGTGAGCAGGCTCATCGCCTCAATCGGGTCCTCCGACGGGGCGAACTCGACATCAGTGTTGACGCTTTCGACACCGTGTACCCGCAGCGTGGTCGTCCCGATGCCGTCGATCTCAACCCCCAGGTGGGTGAGGAAGATGCACAGGTCCTGGACCATGTAGTTCGGGCTAGCGTTGCGCAGCACCGTTACCCCCGGCGACAGCGCCGCTGCGAGCAACGCGTTCTCGGTAACGGTGTCTCCGCGTTCGGTCAGGGTGATCGGGCGGGTGGGCTCGACCGACTCGTCGACGGTGCAGTGGTAGTAGCCGTCCGTCGGCACCACATCCAGGCCGAATCGCCGCAGGACCTGCAGATGTGGCTCAATGGTGCGCGCTCCGAGATCGCAACCTCCCGCGTACGGGAGCTTGAACGCTGAGTAGGAGTGCAGCAGCGGGCCCAGAAACATGATGACCGAGCGCGTATGGCGGGCGGCCTCGAGATCCATCTCATCCAGAGAAAGCTCTGCGGGCCGCACCAGCTCAAGATCGTTGCCGTCGGACGACCAGGTGGCGCGGACCCCAATGCTGGTGAGCACTTCGAGGATCCGGTTGACCTCTTCGATCTTCGCGATACCGCGGATGACCGTCCGGCCGCGGTTGAGAAGAGAGGCGCACAGCAAGCCGACTGAGGCGTTCTTCGACGATCGCACCTCGATCATGCCGGTCAAGTTGGCGCCACCCTGGACCCGCAGGTGCAGCGGTCCGCTGCCGCCGACCGAGATCAATGGTGAGTCAAGCGCCTCGGCGATGCGGTTCACCATTTCCAGACTGAGGTTCTGATTGCCCGCCTCAATCCGATGCACAGCGCTCTGGCTGGTGCCGAGCACATCCGCAAGCTGCGTTTGGGTCAGACCACGATGCTTGCGTGCATCCCGGATCAAGCCCCCGATCCGGTCCAGGTAGGTTTCAGTCACTTCGGTCATTCAGGCACCGTAACTCATATATGAGATAGTTTGCGGTCAACTCACCGAAAGGATGGCCATTTTGCAAGCCCGGCCATCTGAGATAGTCGCTGGATGACGGGCCACGACCCTAGCAGGCCCCTGGCCGACTACCAAGACGGGACCCCTACAGTTGGGCCATGAGTGCACACTTTGAGGTCGTCGTACTGGGTGCAGGCCCGGGCGGTTACGTGGCCGCTGTCCGCGCCGGACAGCTTGGCCTAAAGACCGCCATCATCGAGCTGAAGTACTGGGGAGGCGTCTGCAACAACGTCGGGTGCATTCCGACGAAGTCGCTGTTGCGGAACGCCGAGATCGCACACATCTTCAACCATGAAGCAGACGTTTTCGGCATCAATGGCGACGTGACCTTCGACTTTGGGACGGCGTGGAAGCGCAGTCGTACCGCCGCGGACCGAATGGCCAAGGGTGTGCACTATTTGATGAAGAAGAACAAGGTCACCGAGATTGACGGTTGGGCAACGTTCACCGGTGACCATACGCTCAGCGTCGACGGGCCGAAGGGCACCGAGACCGTTACCTTCGATAACGTGATCATCGCCGCTGGAGCGACAACCCGGCTGCTGCCGGGCACCTCGCTGAGTGAACGTGTGGTGACCTACGAAGAGCAGATCATGACCGACAGCCTGCCGGAATCGGTCATCATCGCGGGAGCAGGTGCGATTGGTGTCGAGTTCGCGTACGTGATGGCCAACTACGGCGTACAGGTCACCCTTGTGGAGTTCTTGGACCGTGTGGTCCCTCTGGAGGAGCCAGAGGTCTCCGCCGAGCTCGCCAGGGCGTACAAGAAGCTCGGAGTGACGGTCCTCACTGGCACCAAGGTCGAGGCTATCGACGAATCCGGCGACAAGGTCAAGGTCACCGTCTCGCCGACGAAGGGCGGCGAGAGCAGGGTCTTGGAGACCGACAAGGTGATGCAGGCGATCGGCTTTGCACCGCGTACGGAGGGCTACGGGCTGGAGAGTACCGGCGTCAAGCTCACCGATCGGGGTGCGATCGACATCGACGACTACATGCGTACGAACGTGCCTCACATCTATGCCATCGGGGACTGCACGGGGAAACTCTTGCTGGCGCACACCGCCGAGGCGCAGGGCGTCATCGCCGCGGAGACCATCGCTGGGGCCGAAACGATGCCGGTCGACTACATCATGATCCCGCGGGCCACCTATTGCCAGCCCCAGATCGGCTCATTCGGTTACACCGAGCAACAGGCGAAGGACGAGGGGTACGACGTCAAGACGGCGAAGTTCCCGTTCACGGCCAACGGCAAGGCGCACGGACTCGGGGAGACCTCCGGCTTTGTGAAGCTGGTCGCGGACGCCAAGTACGGCGAAATCCTGGGCCTCCACATGATCGGGCCGGATGTTACCGAGCTGCTGCCTGAGCTGACGCTCGCACAACTATGGGACTTAACCGCCGAGGAGGTCGCACGCAATGTGCATGCGCACCCGACATTGTCCGAGGCGCTCAAGGAAGTAGCCCACGGCATCTCCGGCCACATGATCAACTTGTGACGCTGTATTGGCTGGAAACGGCTCAACTGTGTGAGACGTAGCCCTCCAGCTGGTCGCGCTCGAATTCGATCTGGGATATGTGTGACTTGACGACGTCACCGATACTGACCAGACCCGCTAAGCGTCCAAAGTCATCCACAACGGGCAGATGCCGGATGCGCTGCTCGGTCATCGTGTCCATCAGCGACTGAACCGACTCCTCCGGTCGACAGGTAAGAACCTCAGTGGTCATCACGTCCGAGACAGGCGAGTCGAGAAAGTCCGATCCCTCACAGAGCCGACGCACGACGTCACGCTCGGTCATGATGCCTGAGATTTGCATTCCGTCGGTGGATACCACGACGGCCCCGAGGTTGTACTCCTTGAGCAGCGCGAGGGCTTCCGAGACCAGTGTCGCCGGTCGAACGGTGATGACATCGAAGCCCTTGCCGCGAAGCAGTTCATAGATTCGCATCGCCAACCTCCTGACCCAGAAAGGTTAGCTTGGCGGCCGATGCTTTGGGTAGGTACAAATTCCAGCCTCGACGCGGGAGCGACCACACACCGCACCGTCAGTGACCCTCGTGAGGAGTGAAGACTGTGACCATCGTCCGGCACGCCGTAGCGCTGCTACTGCTCGTGCTGGGTTGCATCGCCTGTGGGGCGGATCCCCTGGCTCCACCGAATATCTGGTCGCCTAGCTCCACGCTTCCGGCGATCCAGACAGCGAGCCCACCCACAACTCCGCCGGTCACACCTGCCCCAACGCCCAGCACCAGAAGGGGGTCCCAGGCGACTTTGCCGCGGGGCGGGCGGGAGGTGTTCCCGCGGCACCGCCTGGTGGGTTATGCCGGTGTAACCGGAGCAGCGACTCTGGGCCGGCTAGGGACAGGCCCGCTCAATCAGCGGGTCGCCGAGATCGAACGCAGCGCAAAGCCGTACGCGGCTGACCGAGAGATCTTGCCGGTGGTGGAGGTGATCGCGACCGTCGTCCAGGCCAGCTCAGGCCGGGACGGCAAGCACCGAGTGCGGCTCACCGATGCACAGCTTGCTAATTACCACAAGGCTGCTCGGAAGCATCGCGCCGTGATGTTGCTCAATCTCCAACCAGGTCGATCCGAATTCATGATCGAGGCGAAGGTATTCGAGAAGTGGCTCAAAGAGCCAGATGTCGGTGTCGCATTGGATCCGGAGTGGGCCATGGATCCAGGCCAGCGCCCGGGTGGAGCGTACGGGTACACGACCGGTGCCGAGCTGAACGAAGTTGCCAGTTACCTGGCCACTCTCGTCAAGCGGTACGACCTTCCTGAAAAGGTCATGGTCTACCACCAGGTCGCCGGCAGCGTGGTGCGTAAGGAGTCTGGATTGAAAGACCACCAGGGAGTGGTCGTGATCAAGTCGGTCGACGGATTCGGACCACCCGGGGCGAAGATCAAGACCTACCGCGTGGTCAACAAGACCGCACCCACGTTCGTTCACGCCGGCTTCAAGCTGTTCTTCACCGAGGACCGTGCCGACGGCGGCCGGATGATGACACCGCGAGAAGTGCTGGCTTTGAAACCGCGCCCTGAATACGTGATGTACGAGTAGCCGCAACTGCGCGCAATGCGACTGCACCCCGCTCAGGCAGAATGGCCGGCATGACCAACAAGCCGCTTCGGCTCACCGGCGATCCAGAGGCCGACCAACTGCTCACCGACGACGACAACGCACTGCTCATCGGGATGGTCCTCGATCAGCAGGTGCCGATGGAGAAGGCGTTCAGCGGGCCGCTGGTGATCGCACAGCGGATGGGCGGACGACTGGACGTTGCCGCGATTGCGGCAATGAGCGAAGAGGACTTCGTTTCGCTGTGCTCCCAGCGACCTGGGATCCATCGATTTCCTGCGGCCATGGCCAAGCGCGTACGTCAGCTCAGCCAGGTGCTGACCGACAATTATGACGGCCAAGCAACAAATGTCTGGAAGGACGCTCGGTCCGGCGAGGAGGTGAAGGCGAACCTGTCGCGACTACCTGGGTTTGGGTCGGACAAGGCTGCCATCTTCACCGCGGTGCTCGGCAAGCTGCGTGGGTTCACGCCCGAGGGTTGGCGGGATGCGGCGGGCTACTACGGTGAGCCAGGCACATTTCGGTCGGTGGCTGACATCGTCGACTCCGACTCGCTGCATAAGGTGCGGGAGACCAAGAAATCCGTTAAGGCGGCCAAGAAGGAGATGTCCGGCTAGCGGGACGCAGGGTCAGCCATATCGGAGCGTGATGAACCTTCCGGCTGGGTAAACGCTGGTTGTGACCAATATCGAGGCAACCGGGAAGTGGTCGATCACAGAGGTCAGACGCAGCCGGCCTTACCACGCACTTGTCGGGGTTGGACTGGTGAGCTACGGCCTGCTGCATCTGGTCATTGCCTGGATCGCGCTTCAGCTTGTCTTCGGGAGGCGGGCTGAGGCGTCGCCCGAAGGTGCTTTGAGTCAGTTGGGCAGGCAGCCGCTCGGGGGTGTGCTGCTGTGGATCATGGCGGTCGGACTCTTTACGCTCACGGTCTGGCAGGCAGCCGAGGCGACCATCGGACGTGATCAGCCTGGGCGGGACGGCCGCACCCGGCGGCGACTCGCCTCAGCGGGTCGGGCCGTCGTCTATCTCGCGCTCGGGGTGCTGGCAGTGGGGGTTGCCACGCGGGCAGCATCTGGCTCGGGTCACGGTGAGGAGACGATTTCTGCGAAACTCATGAGCGTCCCATTTGGGCAGGTATTGGTCGCTCTCATCGGCGCGATCGTGATTGGCATCGGGATCGCCCAGGTTGTGAAGGGCGTGAAGCAGAACTTCATCGCAGATCTCGAGCTCGGTGTTCCGCCTTCGGTTCGGCGGCTCGGTACCGTGGGCTACTGCGCCAAGGGGATAGCGCTGGGCATCATTGGAGGTCTGTTCGTCTGGTCGGCAATCACGCACGACCCCGATAAGGCGGGCGGAATGGATGCGGCGCTATCGACGATTCGGGACCAGCCGTTTGGCTCAGTGTTGCTCGCCGTCATCGCTGCCGGGCTCGCATGCTTCGGCGTCTACTGCTTCTTCTGGGCCAAAATGGCGCGCTACTGACTTTGGAACTGGGGGCGTAGCTGCGGAGGCGCCTTGATCAGCCACGAGTCGGTGATCAGCTCGCGTAACTCATCATGATCAACTACATCGAGGTTCACCAGCACGATTGGCTATCTGTCGTAATGCGGGGGCGTGAAGAATGCGTTGGGGTTCGAGGTCAGCAGCGCCTCCTTTTCGCCCAGGTCAGACAGGAACACGACCAAGCCATCCTCGGCCTCTGTCTGGAATCGGAGGAATCCTCTGCCAGCGACCTTGTACCCGGGCGTCTGAAACCACTGCTCCTCAGTAGTGCCGGGGAGCGACAACGCGATCGCTCGAACGTCCGCATCGGTGGCCCGGCACGGGCCGACCTCGCCGGGCCGGTTGCCGTTAGATATGGAAGATCAACTAATGGGGGAGCGGGGTGTGTCGTGAGCAACACTGAATCCGAAAGGCCGATCGGTTACTGGC
>JBKOZG010000413.1:0-8530 GCA_046725775.1 Actinomycetota bacterium
GGGCTGTCTCAGCCGTGGCGACGTTCTCCAATGTCGACCATCCGCTGACAACCGAGGCGGAGAACCCCACCAGGGCGGCGGTCTTGCTGATCACCTCTGACCGCGGTTTGGCCGGTGCGTACTCCTCCTCGGTGATCAAGGAGGGCGAACAGCTGAACCAGATGCTGCGGCAGGCCAACCGGGAAGCGGTGCCCTTTCTCACTGGCCGGAAGTCGATCGCGTTCTACGGGTTCCGGCGTCGGAATGTCGCCGCCAAATGGGAGGGCTTCTCCGACGCTCCGACCTACGCCCATGCCCGGGAGATCGCCGACAGGCTGATTGAGGCGTTCCTGACGCCGACGGAAGAGGGTGGGGTAGACGAGATCCACGTGGTCTACACCCGTTTTGTCTCAATGCTCACGCAGCGAACCGAAGTGATCCGTATGCTGCCGCTGGAGGTCGTGGAGGGCGAAGAGCCGCCGCCCAGTGACGAGATTCTTCCGCTGTATGAGTTCGAGCCGGATGCTGAGACCGTGCTGGACGAGCTGCTGCCGCTGTATGTCGCAAGCCGTATCCACTACTGCCTTCTCCAGAGTGCTGCCTCGGAGCTGGCCAGCCGGCAGAAGGCGATGAAGTCAGCAACCGACAACGCTCAGCAGCTGATCGAGCGCCTGACCCGCGAAGCGAACCAGGCCAGACAGGCCGAGATCACTCAAGAGATCTCCGAGATCGTCGGCGGAGCGAGTGCCCTAGCCGAGGCAACCGCAGCCGCCGAGTGAGATCACAGCAAGCGAATGACCAGATATCACCACAGATGAATGAGGGAACCAGATGACCGCCACCATTGAAGAAAAAGACACTGAAGCCCCCGCTGGCGGCATCGGCCGCGTCTCTCGCGTCATCGGCCCAGTTGTCGATATTGAGTTTCCGATCGACCAGATGCCTGAGATCTACAACGCGCTGACGGTCGAGATCAGTGTCAACGGTGAGACCCGCAGCATGACTATGGAGGTCGAGCTGCATATCGGCGACAACCTCGTTCGAGCAATCGCACTCAAGCCAACCGACGGCATGCAGCGAGGCACGGAGGTCCGGGATACCGGAGCGACGATCTCGGTGCCTGTTGGCGACATCACTAAAGGTCACGTCTGGAACGTCACCGGTGACTGCCTGGACGCCGACACGGCGAGTCTGGAGATCACCGAGCGCTGGCCGATCCACCGCCCGGCGCCGAAGTTCGATCAGCTCGAGGCTAAGACCGAGATGCTGGAGACCGGCATCAAAGTGCTCGATTTGCTCACCCCGTACGTGACCGGCGGCAAGATCGGCCTCTTCGGCGGTGCCGGCGTGGGCAAAACCGTGCTGATCCAGGAGATGATCTATCGCATTGCCCACGACTTCGGCGGCACCTCGGTCTTCGCCGGTGTGGGAGAGCGCACGCGCGAGGGCAATGATCTGATCCACGAGATGGCCGAGGCAGGCGTATTCAAGGACACCGCGCTCGTTTTCGGTCAAATGGACGAGCCGCCCGGCACTCGGCTCCGGGTCGGACTCTCCGCTCTGACCATGGCGGAGTACTTCCGCGATGTGCAAAACCAGGACGTGCTGCTCTTCATCGATAACATCTTCCGGTTCACCCAGGCAGGCTCGGAGGTTTCCACCCTCCTGGGTCGGATGCCTTCGGCTGTTGGGTACCAGCCGAACCTGGCCGACGAGATGGGCCAGCTTCAGGAGCGGATCACTTCGATCCGCGGGCACTCGATCACCTCCATGCAGGCGATCTATGTGCCGGCCGACGACTACACCGACCCGGCCCCGGCTACGACGTTCGCTCACCTGGACGCCACCACGGAGCTTTCGCGCGAGATCGCCTCCCGCGGTCTCTACCCCGCAGTGGACCCGCTGACCTCGACCAGCCGAATCCTCGACCCGCTACACATCGGCCAGAAGCACTACGACGTCGCAGTGCGTGTCAAGCAGATTCTGCAACGCAACAAGGAGCTGCAGGACATCATCGCCATCCTTGGCGTCGACGAGTTGTCCGAAGAAGACAAGATCGTGGTCAACCGCGCTCGTCGCATACAGCAGTTCCTCAGCCAGAACACCTACATGGCCGAGAAGTTCACCAACATTCCAGGGTCGACTGTGCCGCTCGACGACACCATCGAATCGTTCCGCATGGTGTGCGACGGCGAAGTTGATCACATTGCCGAGCAGGCGTTCTTCAACGTGGGCAGCATGGAGGACGTCGAACGACGCTGGTCGGAGCTGCAGAGGCAACAGTGAATAAGCTCGGTTCAAGATTGAGTGGCCAGCGAGGAGTGGAGCGGTATGGCTGAACCCATGCAAGTGGAAGTCGTCTCGGCCGATCGTGTGGTCTGGTCGGGCAAGTCTTCCAACATCATTGCCAAGACCGTCGAGGGTGAGATCGGCATCCTGCCAGGCCACGAACCGGTGCTTGGGGTGCTCGAGCCAAGCGCGGTGGTGATCTTCTGCGAGGAGGAGGCGAAGCGGGAGATCGTCGCGGTAGACGGCGGCTTCATTTCCGCCTCTCAAGGAAGAGTCTCGATCCTGAGCGAGTACGCTCGCATGGCCGACGAGGTGACCGTGGCGCAGGCGGAAAAGGAACTCGCTGAAGCGCAAAGAGTTCTCGACTCGGGCGACGGAAGTGACGAGGATCGAAAGCATTTCCTGCGTGCCACCGCACAGCTTCGCGCGGCACAAAAGGCGCAGTAAGGTCGCTGCTAGACATACGCGTGCGATCTGAGGACGTTCATGCACGGCTGGCTCGGGGTCCTTGAAGTCCTCGGCGTGCTTGCCGGCCTGGTGGCCATAAGCGTGCTGATGCTCACCGCCCGCCGTCGCTGGCTTGATCGTCTCGGTGGTACCTTCGCCTGCAGCCTCCGGCTGCGGATCAGAACTCCAGGCGCCGGCTGGGTGCTCGGAGTCGGGCGTTACAGCGAGGGAATCCTAGAGTGGTTCCGATTCTTCTCCTACTCACTGCGACCGCGAATGGTCTTCCCCCGACGTAACGTGCGCGTCTTGGAGACCCGGATGCCAGATCCCGTTGAGGCGGTTGCACTGAACGCAGACGAAAAGGTGCTCCGCCTTGAGATGCACGATGGTCGTGCCGAAAGTGAATGGGAGCTGGCCATGAGCGAGGACTCACTGACCGGCCTGCTGAGCTGGTTGGAAGCAGCGCCCCCCGGCGTACGTCGATTCGAATAGCCCTCCCGACTCTTATTGCCGCGCCTCTTACCGGGCCTCTTGCAGAAACCTATGTAAACCCAGGTTCCCTACGCTTTGCACACTTTGCTACGTGGGTGAAGCGTCAGGAAAGTGGGTTAACCCAGTTTTCTTCACCGAGCCTGTGGCTGGTCGTGCCGAGTGGCCTGGTCTACTGTGAGGCCAGATTCCTAGTCCTTGGTGGCGAAGGCCGCGTCGAAGGAGGCAGCCGAGGGCTGGATGCCGTTCATGCTCCGGATGAAGTCGAGGGCCTCCGGCGCGCCGTCGAGTCGGTCCATGCCAGCGTCCTCCCATTCGATGGAGATGGGACCGGCGTAGCCGATGTGGTTGAGCATCCGGAAGATGTCCTCCCAGCGGGTGTCGCCGTGGCCGGTTGAGATGAAATCCCAGCCGCGCCGCGGATCCGCCCATGGCAGATGCGACGACAAGCGGCCGTTGCGACCATTGTTCATCCTGATCTTGGTGTCCTTGCAGTCCACGTGATAGATGCGATCCCGGAAATCCCACAGGAAGCCGACGTAATCCACGTCTTGCCAGACCATGTGTGACGGATCGAAGTTAAGACCGAAGCCGGGCCGATTCCCGATCGCCTCCAATGTGGCGACCGTCGACCAATAGTCGTACGCGATCTCGCTGGGGTGGACCTCGTGCGCGAAGCGGACTCCGACTTCGTCGAACACGTCAATGATCGGGTTCCACCTGTCGGCAAAATCTGAGTAGCCCGCCTGGATGACCTTGTCGTCGACGGGCGGGAACATGGCCACGTAGTGCCAGATGGCCGAGCCGGTGAATCCGATGACGGTGTCTACGCCTAACGCCGCAGCCGCGCGTGCGGTGGTCTTGATCTCCTCGGCAGCCCGCTGCCGGACACCCTCGGCATCACCGTCGCCCCAAACCCGAGTGTTGATCATGTTCTTGTAACGGTCGTCGATGATCGCCTCACACACTGCTTGGCCGTTGAGGTGATTGGAGATTGCCCAACAGCCGAGCCCGTGCTGTTCCAGGATGTCTCTGCGACCCTGCAGGTAACCCTCGTCCTCGACCGCTTTGACGACATCGAAATGATCACCCCAACAGGCAATCTCGAGCCCGTCGTAGCCCCACTCCGCTGCAAGCCGGCACACCTCTTCGAATGGGAGATCAGCCCACTGTCCGGTGAACAACGTGACGGGTCTCGCCTGAGCTGGCTGAGCCTTGCCAGTGGCTTCCTTGAGACGACCGGTGTCATCGAACATTGCATCCTCCTGGCGGGACTTAAGGACTTGGTTGGTTAGCTTTTGTCGCCGAGCCGTGCCTTCGCTCACCCCCCGGCACCCACAGCACATCGCCGTCGGCTCCGTTGACGACTCGGGTCAGGATGAACAGCAGATCCGAGAGGCGGTTGAGGTAGGTGATGGCCAGCGTGCTGACCCCGCCCGGGAGCTGGGGGTCTGCAACAGCTCCGGTTCCGTACGCCTGGACGGCGGCCCAAGCGACACGCTCGGCCCGCCGCACCACCGTACGTGCCAGATGTAGCTGGGCAGCGGCCGGCGAACCACCGGGGAGGATGAAGGACTTCAAGTTCGGCAGCGGGCTACCGAACTGGTCACACCAAGCCTCCAGCCGGTCGATGTATTCCTCAGTGATGCGTAGCTCTGGTGAGGGGTTGGCTGAGGTGGGCCCTCGTAGTGGGGTCGAAAGATCAGCTCCGACGTCGAACATCTCGTTCTGGACGGTCCGCAGCACCGCGGCCACGTCGTCTGGCAGGCCACTGGCTGCAAGCGCGACCCCTATCGCCGAGTTGGCCTCGTCCACGTCTCCGTAGGCCGCAACCCTCGGATCGGTCTTGCTGACCGGGGACAGGTCGGAAAGTTGGGTCTGCCCGGCATCGCCTGTGCGGGTGTAGATGCGGGTCAGCCGAACCATGATCACACCCTACGCAGATCGTCCGGTACGGTGCAGCTTGGGTGTTGACAACTTCAGGGTCGAAGCTTGTCGCTGCCAGGAAGGGGCGTCGCGCTGTGGCACAGTACAACGGTGAACCAGCTGCGAGCGTCGGCCACGCGCGCCGTCGGCTCTAGTAGGAAGTGGAGCCGCCTTTCGTCCGCGGGCGACGACGACCTCGGCAGGGGTCGAGCGCAATGCGCGAGCAGCTCGAGAATTACCGCCCGCCGCGCAACCACAGCCATCATTGTCGGTGTTGTCGTGCTGCTAACCGGCTGCGGTCAGATCCCTAACCCGCCGCCAGCAGCGGATCCACCGGCAAGCTCCGCCACCCACACGCCCGCTCCGAGCACCAGCAGGATAGGTAGCGACCAGGGTGACACCTGCGAGTATTCCTTGTCAGGTGATTCCGCCCGGCCGGCTACGCCACCGCCGACCAATGGCGTGCCGACCAGCGGGACGATCAGTTATGTGCTCGCGATGACGAATGGCGAAGTCACCATCACCTTGGACCGAACAAAAGCCCCATGCACCGTCAACTCCTTCGTCTCATTGGCCGACCAGGGCTATTTCGACAACACCAAGTGCCATCGTCTGGCGGATTCGGGGATCTTCGTCCTGCAGTGCGGTGACCCGACCGGCACCGGGAACGGTGGCCCTGGCTACGAATTTGCCGATGAGACCGATGGTACGGAGTCTTATACCGAGGGCGTTGTTGCTATGGCGAACGGCGGGCCGGGCACCAACGGTTCACAGTTCTTCCTGGTCTGGGCCGATTCGACCAGCCTCGATCCGACCCCGAACTTTACGATCTTCGGCAACATGAACAAGGCGTCGCGCGACGTGGTGGCATCAATGGCCGGGGAGGGCCAGGACGGCAGCAACGCCGATGGCACGGGTCGGCCTAACAACCCGTGTGAGATTGCGAGCGTGACACAGGCGTGAGCTCGCCTGTGCTAGCCGATACCAGATGCTGGGAGACGCCGTGGCACGGGAGACTCCCGCCCTACGCCAGCTGGCTGTCGGGTGCCAGGAAAACGTGGTGTGAGAGTCTGCCCAGGTTTCAAGCATCTTAGGTTTTCCTGCCACCCGACAGCCCATCCGGTGTAGGGAGAGGTGGACTAGCCTCGGTTTCAGGCACCTTAGGTTTCGCGGCATCGGCACCAGCCAGCATCGGAAAGTCATGAGCACCAGGAGCGGCGGCAGGTCCTGGCAGGCGCGGGCAGCCAGGCACATTAGTGCGCATGGTGGGACCGGACTCGCCGCTGCTGTCGTGGTACGGCTTCCCAAATCGCGTTCCTGCTGACCTGTGCCATCGAGGCGCCCGCCTTTCTTGCTGCGTTCTGGTCGTTGGGGTGGTGTCGCAGCCGGCCGAGCGAATACAGTCCGGTGACCATGCGTGGGGCGCTCGCGCCCACTCTTCTGGTGAACCTGATCAGCCATCCGCTGCTGTGGCAGCTCTGCGGTATGACAGAACCGGGCAGCTGATCATCGCCGAGACCTGTGTGGCGTTCCTCGAGGGGCGGTTGATCTTCGCTGTGGGAAGTCTGCGACCCGGCACGGAAAGTCGTCTAAACAGGCTGGGGTGGTCGCTGCTGACTGCGCTAGGTGTCAACACCTTGTCGCTGCTGGGCGGTTTGATCACGCTGCCGGCCATGATCAACCGGTGAGCTCACTAGTCAAGTGGGGGACGGTTGGCACGCTTAGGGAATCTCAGCAGCATCATCGCCAGCACGATGATGGCTAGGCCGAAAAAGCCACCAATGATGTAGGCGCCGCGGCCTGGGCCCTGACGAGGATAAACCGCCGACGGCGTCTGAGTCGGCTGGTTGGGCAACCCGTCCAGCGGTATGAGAGCAAGAACGACCATTATTGACTCAATCATTGATGCTTGCCTCTGAGGACAGACCGCAGCAACGTCACGACAGCCACGATCGCACACGACGGTTAGCGGGCCACTGCCACGTCGACCGTCTCAAAGCTGCAGAAACTGACGCATGATCGAAACAAATACCTGTGGCTGCTCGCTATGCACCCAGTGGCCAGCTCCCTTGATTGTGACGAGCTGAACGCGCGGGAACAGAGCGCGCATCGCGGCAGCGTATTCCGGTTGAATGTAGGGTGACTCGGCGCCAGCCAGCCACAACACCGGGCCGCGGTACGGCTGCGCCCGCAGGTCGGGCCAGTCGCTCATATGAGCCAGGTGGTCGCCGAGCATCGCGAGGTTCATCTGCCACCTCCAGCCGTTGGAGGCGGAATTGTCGCGACGCAGATTCTGCAGCAGGAACCCGCGGATGCTGGGATCGCTGACATAGGCCGCGAGCTGGGCGTCCGCGTCCCGGCGATCGGTCAGGGTCTCCAGGTCGATGGCACGCATGCCGCGTACGAAGGTATCGAAGTCGGTGATCTCGGCAGTAGTTACCGGTGAGACATCGACGACGCATAGTCGCTCGACGAGGTCCCGATGGTGCAACGCGAGCGTCATGGCCACCTTGCCGCCCATCGAGTGGCCGACCACGGCGTACCGTTCTCCCTCGCCCTGAGCCTTCAGTAGCTCTGCGATCTGGCTCGCCATCCCGGGATAAGAAAAGTGGTCGGTCCAACCGGACTGGCCGTGGTTCGGCAAGTCAACCAGCGTGACCCGAGCAGACTCGCTCAAGGCTCTGGCGATGGTGTTCCAGTTCTTCCCCTGTCCAAACAAGCCATGCAGAAACACCACGCGTGGCCCTGTGGTTCCCAGTGACGTGGTGAAGAGCCCGTGTTCCGGCGCGCCTGCGTTCATGGTCGCCGTTGCCAGCAGCCTGTGTGCCAGTGCCGACGCTCCTCGACCGCGGACTGGGAGAACATGCCAGGCGTGTCTGGCCACGCTACGACATGAGGCGTGCCGGGGTGGATCTCGGCGTTGCAGCCAGGACACCGGTAGGCCTTGGTGGCCGCTGCCCCCGGTACGCTGCGGACAATCCAGCGGCCGTCACTCTTGATCACCGATGTCGCATGTCCGGAGCTCAGGGGTCGGGCCGGCCTGAGATGTTTACTTTGCCGTCGCGCCATACCGAACTCCCTCGGATCAGCAGCGGGTCAGGTTGAGTTGAACCACCGGTCCCAGCGTGGGATCAGCCGGTAGTTTGTCTCCGTGCGGTTGGTAATTGCCCGATGCCAGGTGGACTATACAGGGCGGTTGACCGCACACCTGCCGATGGCGACGCGGCTGATCTTGATCAAATCCGACGGATCCGTATCGATCCATGCCGACGATCGCGCCTACAAACCGCTGAACTGGATGAGCCCTCCCTGCACATTGGTCGAGCTGGGAGCTCCGGGACCTGACCACACCTCAGCACTGAACGGGGAGCCGCTGTCGGCCCTCTGGGAAGTCCGGGGG
>JBKOZG010000152.1:0-4801 GCA_046725775.1 Actinomycetota bacterium
ACCCCTGAGATAGTCGCCAATATCTCCCGGCTCAAGAACGAGCCGAAATGGATGCTTGATCTGCGGCTCAAGGGCCACCGGCTCTTTGGCCGCAAGCCGTTGCCCACCTGGGGGGCCGAGCTCGGCGACATCGACTTCGACAACATCAAGTACTTCGTCCGCTCCACCGAGAAGCAGGCGACGTCCTGGGATGATCTGCCGGCCGACATCAAGAACACCTACGACAGGCTGGGCATCCCCGAGGCGGAGAAGGCCCGGCTGGTGGCTGGTGTGGCAGCCCAGTACGAATCTGAGGTGGTCTACCACAAGATCAACGAAGAGCTCGAGCGCCAAGGCGTGATCTTCCTCGACACCGATACCGGGCTCAAGGAGCACGAGGACCTGTTCAAGGAGTACTTCGGTACCGTCATCCCAGTCGGGGACAACAAGTTCGCATCGCTGAACACCGCAGTCTGGTCCGGCGGCTCGTTCATCTACGTGCCGAAGGGCGTCCACGTGGAGATCCCGCTGCAGGCCTACTTCCGCATCAACACCGAGAACATGGGCCAGTTCGAGCGGACCTTGATCATCGTCGACGAGGGTGCGTACGTGCACTACGTCGAGGGCTGCACGGCGCCGATCTACTCCTCCGACTCGTTGCACTCCGCTGTCGTGGAAATCATCGTCAGGAAGAACGCGCGCTGCCGCTACACCACGATCCAGAACTGGTCGAACAACGTCTACAACCTGGTGACGAAGCGGGCCACCTGTGAAGAGGGCGCGACCATGGAATGGATCGACGGGAACATCGGATCCAAGGTCACCATGAAGTACCCGGCGGTCTACCTGATGGGAGAGCACTCTCGCGGGGAGACGCTGTCGGTCGCTTTTGCCGGCGAGGGTCAACATCAAGACGCCGGATCCAAGATGGTGCACTGCGCGCCGCACACTTCGAGCTCGATCATCTCCAAGTCGGTCGCTCGGGGCGGCGGGCGGACGTCGTACCGGGGCCTGGTCCAAGTGCAGGAAGGCGCTCACCACTCGGCCAGCACCGTGAAGTGTGACGCGCTGCTGGTTGACACGATCAGCCGCTCCGACACGTACCCCTACGTCGACGTGCGCGAGGACGACGTGTCGATGGGCCATGAGGCGACTGTGTCCAAGGTCAGCGAAGATCAACTGTTCTACCTGAGGAGCCGAGGCCTCGGCGAGGACGAGGCGATGGCCATGATCGTCCGCGGATTTGTGGAGCCGATCGCACGCGAGCTCCCCATGGAATATGCGCTTGAGCTCAACCGGTTGATCGAACTGCAGATGGAGGGTGCGGTCGGCTGATTGCGCGTCGCTGAACCTCACCCGTACGGAACCAGAAAGAGACCTCTCGACGTGACCTTGCTCGATCAGGCTGCCGACCGCGTGGCCGATGCGGTGGAGAGCACCCGCAAGGTGGCCAGCCGCCTGCACCCGCCAGGCTCCTTCAACCTCGGCGACCACCCGGTGCCGACCGGTCGAGAGGAAGCCTGGCGGTTCACGCCGCTGAAGCGGCTGAGGGGCTTGCACAACAGCACATTCGTGCCAGGCGGCCATGCGCGCGTGGAGCTGGACGCGCCGCCGACGGTCCGCTGGGAGCTGGTGGATCGTGAGGATCCGCGGCTGGGCAGGATCTACATACCCAATGACCGCGTCGCAGCCCAGGCCTGGGAGTCGTTCGACCAGGCCCGCGTTCTTTCCGTGCCGCCCGGCCTGGAGTTGGACCAGCCGGTGCTGCTGAACGTCTTCGGCGCGGGCAGCGATGCAGCGATCTTCAACCACCTGGTCGTCGAGATCGGTGCCAACGCCCGAGCCACCATTGTGCTGCAACACCAGGGCTCAACAGTCCGCGCCGGGAATGCGGAGATCATCGTTGGTGACGGTGCTTCCTTGATGCTCGTGTCGGTCCAGGACTGGGACGACGATGCCGTCCATCTTGCTCACTTGCATGCCCGTGTTGGCCGCGACGCGAACTACCGCCAAGCGCTGGTCAGCCTCGGGGGCGACCTGGTCAGGATCGCCTCCTCGGTTGACTTCGCTGATGCCGGCGGAGAGGCGGAGCTGTTAGGCCTCTACTTCGCTGACGCCGGCCAACATCTCGAGCATCGATTGTTCGTCGACCACAACGCCCCGCACACCCGTAGCAACGTCGATTACCGGGGCGCGCTACAGGGGCAAGGAGCACACACTGTCTGGATCGGGGACGTTCTGATCCGGAAGGTTGCCGAGGGCATCAGCACTTATGAGTCCAACAAGAACCTGGTGCTGACCGACGGATGCCGTGCCGACTCGGTGCCCAATCTGGAGATTGAGACCGGGGAGATCGCGGGTGCCGGCCATGCGTCGACAACCGGCCGCTTCGACGATGAGCAGCTGTTCTATCTCCGCAGCCGGGGCATCGACGAGGCGGAGGCTCGTCGCCTGGTGGTTCATGGGTTCTTCGCCGACATCATCCGAAAGGTCGGCGTCCCTGAGATCGAGAAACGGCTGCTCGAGGCAGTTGAGGCGGAGCTGGCGATCAACATAGGACTGCCATCGTGAGCACTCTTGTTCGGGTCTGCTCTGTCGACGACGTTGCGCCGGAGTCCGCGATCCCAGTGGAGCTACCGCGCAACGGTAGCCGGCTGGAGCTGGCCATCGTGCACAGCAACGGTGCTTTCTACGCCATCGCCGACGAGTGCTCCCATGCCTCGATCCCGCTGTCGGAGGGAGATGTTGGCGACGGTGAGGTCGAGTGCTACCTTCATGGGTCGCGCTTCGATCTGCGCACCGGAGAGCCGATCGGTCTGCCTGCGACGGAGCCAGTCCCGATCTACCGATGCGTCGTCGAGGACAACGATGTCCTGGTCGATGTCTCAGCGCCGCTGGATCCCACCGCTGCACCCACCTACGCACAGGAGTTTTGAGCTGTTATGTCCACTCTCGCGATTCGCGATCTTCACGTTTCGGTCGACACCGAGACGGGACCGAAGGAGATCCTCAAAGGGGTCGATCTCACGGTCCGCAGTGGCGAAATCCACGCGATCATGGGACCCAACGGTTCGGGCAAGTCGACGTTGGCGTACTCGATCGCAGGGCATCCGAAGTATCACATCACCTCAGGCGGCGTGAGCCTGGACGGGCAGGATCTACTCTCACTCACGATCGACCAGCGGGCCCAAGCAGGCCTGTTCCTGGCCATGCAGTATCCAGTCGAGGTGCCCGGTGTTTCGGTGGCGAACTTCCTGCGCTCGGCAAAAACGGCGCTCGACGGCGAGGCGCCGAAGCTGCGTACCTGGGTGAAGGAAGTCAATGCGGCGATGGAGCGGGTTCAGATGGATCCCGACTTCGCCAACCGGAGCCTCAACGAGGGCTTCTCAGGCGGAGAGAAGAAGCGGCATGAGATCGTCCAGCTCGAGTTGCTGAATCCGCGGTTTGCGATCTTGGATGAGACCGACTCTGGGCTCGATATCGACGCCCTGCGGATCGTCGCCGCCGGCGTGAACCGTTTCGCTGGCCAGGGCGACCGGGGAATCTTGTTGATCACCCACTACACCCGGATCCTGCGTTACATCACGCCTGACTACGTACATGTTTTCGTGGCCGGCCGAGTGGCAGAGCAGGGCGGTCAGGAGCTTGCAGAGCGGCTAGAGGCCGAGGGCTACGACCGGTACGTGCGCGCGGCTGCGACGGCGGGGGCGGAGTAGCAATCATGTCGCTCAACGGTGGGCCGGAGTACCCGGTCACCACAGATCTCTCCGATGCCCCTGCGGGCAGTCTGGCGCTGGCGGAGGAGCCGATCGCCTTTGATGTGGAGGCAATCCGCGCCGACTTCCCGATCTTGGAAAGAACCGTGGCCGGGGCGCCCGTGATTTACCTTGACAGTGCCAACAGCTCGCAGAAGCCGCGAGTTGTGGTCGAGGCGATGGAAGATCACTATCTCAACCACAACGCGAACGTCGCTCGCGCCATGCACATGTTGGGCGCGGAGGCGACTGAAGCGTTCGAGGGCGCGCGCGCGTACCTGGCGCAGTTCATCGGTGCCCGCCGCTCAGAGGAAGTCGTGTTCACCAAGAACGCCTCCGAGGCGCTGAACTTGTGTGCATACACGCTCGGAGCATCGCTGCGACCGGGCGATGAGATCGTCATCTCCGTTATGGAGCATCACTCCAACATCGTTCCGTGGCAACTGCTGGCACAGCGCAGCGGTGCTGTGCTGCGTTGGTTCGACGTGACCGATGAGGGGCGACTCGACTTGGACAAGGCCTCGGCAGAAGGTTTGATAAACGGGCGGACCAAGATCGTCTCCGTGGCGTATGTGTCGAACGTGCTCGGCACGATCAATCCGATCAGGCAGATCGCTGCCCTCGGCCATGCGGTGGGCGCCACGGTGGTGGTCGATGCCTCGCAGGCCGTTCCGCAGCTGGCTGTGAATATGGCTGATCTTGGGGCGGATCTGGTCGCCTTTACGGGCCACAAGATGGTCGGCCCAACGGGTATCGGCGTACTTTGGGGACGTTATGAGCTGTTGGCCGCGCTGCCACCGTTCCTGGGTGGTGGGGAGATGATCGAGGTCGTCACCATGGCCGGCTCGACGTATGCCCCGCCGCCGCACCGCTTTGAGGCGGGTACCCCGCCAATCGCTCAGGCGGTCGGCCTCAGCGCCGCGGCGCAATACCTGAGCGCGATTGGGATGGACCAGATCACCGCGCACGAAGGTGAGATCACCGCGTACGCGCTCGAAGGTCTGCACAGCCTGCCCGGGCTCACTGTGCTCGGACCGAACGTGCCGGTTGATCGCGGCGGCGCCGTC
>JBKOZG010000013.1:0-12353 GCA_046725775.1 Actinomycetota bacterium
GAGGCGGGAGAAACAGCGGATTCCATGCGTGCAAGCATGCACCCCTCGGCCGCGGTACGCCTGCGCCGTGCGCCCATCGTCGCGGCGCTAGCCAGTGAACGAGCACCAACCCGATGGCCGACCGAAACAGGCGTCTCGTTAGGCGCGTCTCGTTAGGCAGCAACGATAACGGACCCCCCTGCGGCCCATGCTTGGGCGGAGTCCGTTCGGGACCCTGGCTGGTTGTCGATTGCTACGATCCTGTCGGTTGGGGCATCCCCGATCAGTTATGGCTACCGGGCCGGTCTGTACCGATTGATTACTGAATCGGTGACGATCACAACCCGATCGATCCACTGCCGAAGGACAGACAAGCCCATCACAACTGTTCTTGCCGTGGTTCCTGCTCGCGATCTGTCCGTGTCTCGGCGTTGATGGACGCAGCTGTTGGGCCGTGAACCCGACCAGGTCCAATGCCCAGCGATATCGAGTGGCACTTCGCGAGCGGTGGCCTGCAGCTGGTTGACGACAGCGAGCGCGCCGGTGCAGGTAGCGTCACGCTTGGTGTTGATGACCTCGACGCCGATCTCGCGGCGATCGGGAACCGGTGACTGGACGTACCGGAGGCCGTGCCGTTGCGTTCCGGACAGTTCCGTATCGCCGTGTTCAGTGATCTGGACGGAAACAGCGTCGTCCTCGGCAGACCCTGACGAGCTGACCTGCTGGGATCGTTCACGCAAGCGGACCGTCGGCCGAGACGCTGCAGTAGCGCGCAAGGGGAACGGAATTCGACGTACGGTCGATGTCATGACGGCGGTCGTACCGCCTGCCTTGCGGCAGTCCGGTGGGGTGGATCGGCCGCGGCTGGCGGTGGCGGTCTGGGCGGTTGCCGGGGTGGTCGTGTTGGCCCTCCTGCTGGTCGCTGGGCGGTACGGGTTCCACGGCGACGAGTTCTACTTTGTGGTGACCGGGCGTCATCTGCAGGTTGCCGCGCCGGACAATCCGATGTTGGTGCCCTACCTGGCGGCGGGCTGGTACGCGTCAGTGGGCGGCCAGCTATGGGCCTTCCGGGTTCTGCCGGCGCTGGCATCGGGTGCGTACGTGCTGGTAGGCGGTCTGATCGCCCGGGAGTTCGGCGCGCCGACCCGCCATCAGTTGGCGGCCGCTGCGGCGGTTGCCATGACCGCTCTGACCCTGGCTGTCGGACACCTGTTCGAGACGACAACGTTCGACATGGTGACCACGGCCGCCGCGGTGTGGTTGTTCATCCGAGCGATGCGAAACGAGCCACAGCAGTGGACGCCCTGGATCGCCGCAGGTGTGCTGACCGGGGTGGCGATGGAGATCAAGATCCTGGCCGCGCCCCTGCTGGCGTGTTGTCTGCTCGGGGTCGTGATCTGCGGTCCGCGGAGCCGCCTGCTGAGCCCACGACCCTGGGTCGCCATCGCGATCGCGCTGCTGATGGCGGCGCCGAACCTGGTCTGGCAGGCGGTGCACGGCTTCCCGATGCTGCAGGTCGCAGCCAACATCGCCAGCGGCGGTTCGACATCGTCCACGCCGCGGCTCGCCCTGGTGCCGAGCGTCCTGCTGGCCGTCGGCCCGGTGCTGAGCATCGTGCTGATCGTCGGTCTGGTCGTCTTGTTGCGATCGGACCGCAGGGGAACCGACGGGTGGCTGGTGGCAGGTTTCCTGATCTTCCTCGCATTCCTGCTGATCATCGGCGGCAAGGCCTACTACCCAGCTGGACTCGTCCCGGCGGTGCTGGCCGCCGGGGCCGGGCCGGTGCTGGACTGGGTGCGCCGGGGGCAGCTGTGGCGGCCCGTGCTGGCGGTCGGGCTGATCCTCTTCACGGTGGTCAACACGGCGCTCCTGACGCTACCGATCGGTCGTCCCGGTGGACCCGTGTTCACGATCGCGGTCGGTGCCAATCCGGATCTGGCCGCCGAGGTGGGATGGCCAGGCTACGTCGATCAAGTCGGAGAGGTCGTGGCCAGCATTTCCGCGGCCCAGCGAGCCGAGACGGTCGTATTGACCCAGTCCTACCAGCAGGCGGCGGCGCTTGACCTGCTCCAGCCCGCGAACGGGGTGACGATGCCGGCTGTGTACTCCGGTCATAATGGGTTTTGGTTCTGGGGGCCGCCCCCGGAGTCGGCCACCGACGCCATCGTCATCGGGGACTTCTCCCCGGCCGATCTCGCAACCGGGTACACACAATGCGAGTTGGCCGACACGGTCCAGACACCGCCCGGCGTGGACAACGATCTGACCGGCACCCCGATCCGCCGGTGCACCGGCCTGCGACAGCCCTGGTCTGTACTCTGGCCGCAGACCGCGAACTTCGCCTGACCGTCGCGATGGACGCCGAGCCCAGGCTCATAGAACGTCTCGCACCCTTCTGCCCTAATGGGATCGTGCCGCAAGCCGTCGTTTCAGCGGAACCGTTCGCCGTTCTGTAAGCGGACCGGCTTGCGGATACTTGGCGCAGTCAGATGTGGAACCTGGAACGAAACGTGTGGCGTTGCGTTTGCAGAATTGCGGCAGCGCCGGGCCCCGGCCGGTAGTTTCTTGTCGATGGAGGCCGAGATGGAGCGCAGAGCGAGGCGAAGGTGGCGCGCCGCCGTTCACGAGCAGCACGGCCCGGCCCACGTGAGCCCTCATCGGAGGCTTCTGGGTGTCCCCGAGAGCCTGCATTGGCCACGTTGACCGGGCTCGCGCGCATCGTCGCCTTCGGCCAGTCCACGCCGCCGGCATACGACCAGATCAGGCTTTGGAGGGACTATTACGCGGGCCAGGTCGGTCATGACGGCGTGGCGGAGCGCGTGTGGCGCCGCGCCGAGGTGCGCACCCGTCATTTGACGGTCAGCCCTATGGATGAGGATGTATGCCGCTGGAGTACAGCTCAGCGGATGCGGCGGTTCCTCGACGACGCGCTTCCTCTGGCCAAGGAGGCGGTAGGTAGCGCGCTGGTGGCGGCCAGCCTCATCCCTGAAGAGGTCGGCCTGCTGGCCACGGTCTCCTGCACGGGGTACGCCAATCCGGGCCTGGACGTCCATCTCGCAAAGGATCTAGGCATGCGCCCGGCCGTGCGACGGCTAGCGGTCGGGCACATGGGCTGCTATGCCGCCATCCCTGGGCTGGCGGTGGCCACCGACTATGTCATCGCGCAGCGCCGACCGGCTGTGCTGGTCTGCACGGAGCTGCCGTCGCTGCATGTGCAGCCGCCCCCGCACGACACCCAGCAAGCCGTTGCGCACGCACTGTTCGCCGACGCCTGCGCCGCCCTGGTGCTGGGCCCCTCGCGGATCGTCGGCGAGGGGCTCGACGTCATCGCCGTGGAAACGCTTACCGACGTCGGCTCAACGGCGGACATGACATGGGACATCACCGACCACGGGTTTCGCATGACCCTCTCCTCGCGGGTCCCAGCGCTTGTGGCCCGTAACGTCCCTACTCTCGTCGACCGTCTGCTGACTGACCGCGGGCTTGCTCCTGACGATGTCCGGCATTGGGCGATCCACCCTGGCGGTCCGCGAATAATCGACAAGGTGCAGGAGGTCCTTTCCTTGAGCGACGCTCAGATCAGGCGATCCCGCGAAATCCTGTCCCGCTATGGGAATTGCTCCTCGGCGACCATCTTGCTAACCCTCGCGTCGATGTGCCCTGTTCCCGTCGGAGACTATGTATTGGCCATGGCCTTCGGTCCAGGCCTGACGGTCACCGGTGCCCTTCTCCAAGGTGCCGCGGTGGAGTCCAGGTCGCGCTAGCCGATGTAGAGGCTCATCTCCGGCTTGGAAGCGGGGTCCGTAGATGCTCTCAGGCCCGAGCCTGGACGTGGTCCGAGCAGCTAGTCGAGAAATAAAACCGGCCTCGCCCGCTTGCTGGCCCAGGCCGCGGGTGAGCACGTCATCAGCGTGTCGCGCCCTGTGCCGTTAACCTCGCGTGGAGCAACGGGCAGCGTTAACTACATCGTCCGACGCTGACATGAGCAGATCCCTACCGCCCCCAAGCCGACCCATGCACAACCAGGCTTACTACGTCGACGGCTGCGATGCCTACGGCAGCGGCGAATGGCACCCGGCCGCGGCCGCGCATGGCGACGACCGCGAGGACCACGCAGAGCCCGAAGACAGCCCATACCCACGGGGCGGTTCTAGTCACCGTGCCTAACGCTGCCACCGCGGAGGCGACCAGCAGTACCAACGGCGCCAGCCAGCGCAGTCTGCGTGCTCCCAGGCGGTGAGGCAAACCGCGTACGCCGGTCTGGGCGTCGTCGGCGAGGTCGGGTAGTGCGTTCAGCAGGTGGGCACCCACCCCGAGCAGGGCACCGGCGGCCACCATCCACACGGGGGGCCATTGCGGGTCCGGCTGGGCAAGGGTGACCACAGCGGGAAGCGCGCCGAACGCGATCGCGTACGGCAGGCCTGACCAGACGACTCGCTTGAGACCAACGTTGTAGGCCCAGCCGGACCCCACCACGAGCAGCAGGTGCACGGCTGCGGACGCGAGGCCGCACGCCAGAGACAGCACGAGGCATGCCCCCGCGGCCGCTGCGATCATCCGCTGGACCAGGGCCTCGGAGACTTCACCGCGAGCGACCGGTTTGTCGGTACGCCCCACCTGCTGGTCACGGCCGGCGTCGATCACGTCGTTGGACCAGCCGATGGTGAGCTGCCCCGCCGCAACGGCCGCCGTTACGACCAAGCCTGTTCGCAGACCATGGCCCGTTGCCGCGGCCAAGAGCGCGGTGAGCGCGGTGACCGCAACCGTGGGCCCGGGATGGCTGGCACGAAGCAGAGCCGCCAGGGTAGATGGCATGGGCATTGGCCGAGCCTAAGGCTGTCGTGGCCCGGATGCCCCGCAGAAACCGGTATTTGTGCCTAGGGTGGCGGGGATGAGCCGCCACGTACCGTCTCGGACGTCCTTCCTCGAACTGCCACAGCCAGGCGAGGGCGATCACCGCCTTTACCGGGTCCGCGAGGGCCAGGGCGGCTGAGGCGTGACATCTCAACTCCTCTTCACTGCTTTGGTGCTGGCCGTCGGCATCGAACGGCTCGTGGAGCTGGCCGTGTCAAAACGGCATGCTGCCTGGGCGTTCTCACGCGGGGGTATGGAATTCGGCCGGGCCCACTTCCCTGCCATGGTGGCGCTTCACACCGCTCTGCTGTTCGGCGCTCTGGCCGAAGTGTGGATGCTAAAACGCCCTTTCCTGCCGATTCTTGGCTGGGCAGCGCTGGCCGTAGTCGCTGCCTCACAGACCCTGCGCTGGTGGTGCATAGCCACGCTCGGACGGCAGTGGAACACCCGTGTCATTGTCGTGCCGGGCCTACCACTGGTCAGCCGCGGCCCGTATCGCCTGCTGCGCCATCCGAACTACGTGGCTGTGGTGCTCGAGGGCGCGGCGCTACCGCTCGTGCACTCGGCTTGGATCACGGCTGCCGGGTTTACCGTCCTGAACGCAGCCCTGCTCGCCAGGCGGATCCAAGTCGAGGAGCACGCCCTGGCCAGAGTCGCTGGGGAGCGAGCGGCATTGCGATGAGGCGGCGGGCCAGCGACGTCGTCGTGGTGGGCGGCGGCCCGGTGGGGCTCGCGGCTGCCCTGTATGCGGTGGGCAGCGGCTTGTCGGTTGTCGTGCTCGAGCCACGACAGGGCGCGGTTGACAAGGCGTGCGGTGAAGGTCTCATGCCCGGCGGCGTACGTGCGCTGGCTGCCCTTGGGGTCAACCCCGTTGGATGGGATCTGGTAGGTATCCGCTACGTCTGCGGCGTGCGGCAGGCAGAGGCTGACTTCAGCGCTGGGCGGGGCCGAGGCGTCCGCCGCACCGAGCTCCACACGGCGCTGCGGTCGGCTGCAGCAGCCGCTGGCGTGACAGTCTTCCCCTTGACGGCATGCGAGGTGGTGCAGTCGTCCGGGGACGTGCGCGTCCGAACGCAGGGGCCCGGCCAGACGCCTGGACCTGCCATCTATGGCCGCTACCTTCTGGCAGCTGATGGCCTGCATTCGCCGACGCGTCGCGCGCTCGGTCTGGGAGTCCGTACCCGCGGGCCACAGCGCTTCGGTCAGCGCCGGCACTACGGCTTACGGCCGTGGAGCAGCCATGTGGAGGTGCACTGGGGCAGCTATGGCGAGGCGTATGTCACCCCCGTAGGCGCAGATCTCGTCGGGGTCGCGGTGCTTAGTGCGCGCAGGGTGCCGTTCGAGGAGCAGCTCAACGAGTTCCCGCGACTGCGAGAGCGGCTGGCTAACGCCACTGCCGCCACACAAGTGCGCGGGGCCGGCCCACTCCGGCAGCGAGTCGTCCGTCGAGTCGCTGGCAGGGTGCTTCTGGTCGGCGATGCCGGGGGTTACGTCGATGCGCTTACCGGCGAAGGGATATCGCTCGGAACGGCGCAGGCACGGGCCGCGGTGTCAGCGGTCAGGGCCGATCAGCCGCACACCTACGAGCGTGCCTGGCGCCGGGCCAGCTGGCGGTATACCGCGATGACGCACGCCCTGGTACAGGCAACACGCCCAGCCTGGGCCCGGCAGGCCATCGTTCCTGCCGCCGCCGCGCTGCCCACCGTGTTCCGCGCGGCCGTGAGAGAACTCGGGCGATCGAACTGAGCCAATCATGGTCTGGATGTCAGCTGAACGCGACCACCGGATTCCCACGGATAGGCCGCTGATGGACGTTGGTGGTTCCGGCGATGCCAGACCATCGCCCGATGTGGTTGCCTGATTGTGGAGCCGGGCATCGATGCCGAGGCGGGCGGCGTTGAACATCCTAAGAAGGACCGAACCCGATCGTCATCCAGACGACGCTCGAGGCCTACGGCCCCGGGACCGGGTCGATCTCGCGACCAAGACGCCGCCGCTGTTGGAGTGCACGGATCGAATGGATCCAGCAGGACCCCCCGGCGTGAGCGTTCACGCGTCCTCGCCGTACGCGTCGTGGTAGTTCCACCACTGGTACGACGGGGTCTGCGGGTCGCCCTCGGGCGAGTCCTCCAACACCTCCTGGCGCCCGAGCGCGGTGATGTCGAGAGAGCTCCAGGTGGTGCCTAGGTGCGAGTCGCCGCGGGCGTTGACGAAATGAGTTGCCAGCCCATCCGCTCCTTCAAGCCCTGCTCAGCCTGCGGGGCGTGCGAGACATACGCCGGCGTCGTGTCCCGCGCGTTCAGGTGGGCCGGGTGTGCGACCTGGTCGGCGCCGAAGGAGCAGCCGACACAGGCCCGCTCCGGGTATGCGCCGCCCGACGCCGGGTAAGTGGTGACGTCCGGCGCGTAGAAGGCGCGGTAGACGATCAGCTGCCTGCGGCCCTCGAACAGGTCCGCCAGGCCCGCCGGTCTGTTGGTCCCTTGAAGCGGTACTCCTTCTCCACGGCCATCCACGCCATCCGCCGGCGCTCGGCCGCCATAGCGTCGAGGGCGCGGGTCAGCTCCTTCTCCTTGACGAACAGCGATTCGCGGGCGGCCTCCCACTCCTGCGGCGAGACGAAGCGACATCCCAGGGACAGGTCTCCAAATACGCTATCCAAGTTCGGCGCATCTTCAGCCGTCCGGAGGACCACGACTACCACGCTCGTCCCGATGACGAGAGACCCGGCCTCGCGAACCTCTAGCTGCGAGCTCGTCCAGCGGTTTGCGTTGCTCGCCGCTTGCTCCCCACTGGCCGACTCCTCAGTGGGACGTCGTCGTTGCTTTCGTCAGCCTCCGTTCTAGGCAGCGTGGCGGCGAGCGCTGGCCCCATACACTGAGTCCGCCGCGTGAGGTGGGAGGAGTGACGTGGGAGATCCGCTGGACGACCAGACCGAGACGATGGCGGCGCTCAGGCAGGTGGTCGAGGCCGCAGGGCCGTATCTGGATCAGTTGCCGGAGCGGCTGGTGTATGACCAAACGGCCGAGCCGCTGCTGGGGGAGCTGGGTGGGCCGCTACCGGATCAGGGCTTGGGCACTGAAGCCGCAGTTGAGCGGCTGGTGCGGATCGGCACGGCGACCGCAACCGCTTCGGCCGGGCCGCGATTCTTCCATTTCGTGATCGGTGGCTCGACTCCAGCAGCACTGGCCGCCGATTGGGTCGTGTCCTTGCTGGATCAGAACGCGTTCGTTCGGGCCTCCTCACGCCTGGCCGACGCGGCCGAGACAGTCACGCTGGACTGGCTGCGTCAGCTGGCCGGCCTGCCCCCGGGTTGGGGTGGTGCCCTGACGGCAAGCGCCACCTTCGCCAACCTCACCGGTCTGGCGCTCGCCACCCACTGGTGGGCGGAGCGGTACGGCGTAGATGCGACCTCGTCCGGGCTGGCTGGCCTGCCCCGCATGCCGGTGGTGTCCGGCGGCTACGTGCACCCCAGCTCGCGAAAGGCCCTGCAGATGCTCGGCCACGGCAAGGACACCGTGGAGGTGTTTGCCCGCGACGAGATCGGCCGGATCGACCTGGCCGCGGTACGCCGGCGGCTGGGCGAACTCGACGGAGCACCCGCCGTGCTGATCGCCACCGCAGGCGAACCCAACGCCGGCGATTTCGATCCGCTGGCCGACCTGGCCGGCCTGGCCGAGGAGTTCGGCGCCTGGCTGCATGTCGACGCCGCTTTCGGGCTTTTCGCGGCGCTCTCCCCGCGCACCGCCCACCTGACCGCGGGCATCGAGCGCGCCGACTCCGTCGCCGCCGACGCCCACAAGTGGCTCAACGTGCCGTACGAGAGCGGGTTCGCACTGGTGCGGGAGCCCGCCCGGCTCGGCGCCGCGTTCGGCATGCCGGGGGCGGCGTACCTCCCGGGCCCAGACGACCCTCGTGGCGGCTACGGGCTGTTGGGCCCGGAGTCCTCGCGGCGGGCTCGGGCCCTGCCGATTTGGGCCACGCTCGCCGCCTATGGCCGCACTGGCTACCGGGCGCTGGTGGAGCGGCATTGCGAGCTGGCCGCCCACCTGGCGGGGGTCGTCGACGCGGCGCCCGACCTGGAGCGCCTGGCCGAGGTCCCGCTCAACGTCGTCTGCTTTCGCTACCACCCCGCCGGGCGGGCCGAGCCAGAGCTGGACGATGTCAACCGCCGCCTCAGCGAGGCGCTGCTCGACGATGGCCGGGTGTTCGCCGGGGGCACCGTCTACGGCGGCCGGGTGGCCCTCCGGCCAGCGATCAGCAACTGGCGTACCACCGCGGCCGACCTTGACCTCCTCGTCGAGGTCGTCCGCGAGCTGGGCGCAAAGACCGTTAGGGCTACCTGATCACACCTCGTTCGAGGGTGCGCGCCTGGACTGGGTCTTTGGTCCGCTAGGCCACGCGTCCGCAGATCGAAACCTGGCGGCCGTTGGAGGCACGATCGAGTCTGCTGGGTATTCCGCTGGTCGACCCTTCAGTGGGACGCATGGCGTCAGTCGATCTGGTTGAGAAGGTCTGCGTCTTCGGCGAGAGAATCGTGGGATTGGTCTCCAGGACGTCGGTGCGCATCAGATGGGCCGCGAGGTACTCGCTGCCGGCAATCAGGGTGGAGTCGATCGAACGATGCGTCCTGACCGAAGACGGGTACAGCCAGCGACCTCCCGACATCCTCACAGCGACGCTTGGCTTCCAGGGCCTTCCACTCCCGTGCGGCGCGCGTCGAAAGCGGACCGGGCAGTAGTTGCCCATTCGCCACGTCGGGGGAACGCGCAAAAACTGGAGCACGATCGTGCGGTGTTCGCCGGTTCGATCGCTGCCGGCTAGCGCTGGCTCGTGAGCGGTTGGCCATACGCGGGTATGACTCGATCGGGACCTCAGCGAGCATCCGCAACAAGCCACGGCGCTCACGACGAGCGGAGTAGTGCGAGACCCGCCCTCGGACCTGCCGCACGACGACGGAACTTCCCAATAGCGGTCGGGTTGCCGGGCCGTCCTGCGTGCGGCAAGCCGACCCTCCTGCGGACGCCCTCAGGCTGGGCTTGACCATTGCCGCTGGGCACGTGACGCAAGAGGATGAACGAACTACGTGGAATACGCCACCAGCTGCCGTCTCGAGCGCATGCTGCCCGGTGCCGAAGCTGGCCACCCGCGGTTTCGCAGAATGTACGCAAGCCTCCCGGCGTGGCCAGGCCGGACGACCTCGACCGATGCATCGCTCTCCTACCCCCGAGTTGCGCTCAGGGGAGCAGGTGGACGGCGAGCGGCATCACCTGGCTCGCGCCGATTTCGGCCAACAGCGCCGACGCAACCGTGACCGTCCACCGCGTCCGTACCGTGTCATCCACCAGCAGCACCGGCCCGTCAAAGCTCACCCCGTCGCGCACGCTGGTGCGGGCCAGCAGGTCCCGTGCCCGGACCGCTGAGGCCGCCTCGGCCGTCGGCGGCGGCCCGCTCACCCCCAGCGCGTCGATCAGCGGCAGCCGGCCGACTCGGGCCACTTGCTCGGCGATGGAGCCGACCAGGAGCGGGAACCGCCGGGACGGCATGGCCACCACCGCGACCGGCCGTTGCCAGCTCGCCGACCAGCGCACCAGAACCTGAACCAGCCCATCCAGCACCTCCGGCGGCGCTGGCGCGTCCCGCTGCCAGAGCACGCGCAAAACGTCGCCCCAAGCCGGGTCATCGGCAAAAGCCAGAGCGCGGCCGGGCGCCACGCCTGTGATCTTGCCCTTACGACCGGCTAGGCCGCTGACCCAGAGCTTCCGCGGCTCGATGACCACATCGCGGCAGCGGAAAAACCGCCTTGCCGCCTCCACCAGCTCCGAGCTGGGACGCGCGCCCGGCGCCGGTAGGCGCCCGTCGCAGACCGAGCAGCGTCCGCACGGCCGCGGATCCGGGTCGTCCAGGGCGCGCTGCAAGAACTCCATCAGGCACCCCTCGCCGTGCGCGTAGCGACGCATCAGGTCGGCCTCAGCGGCGCGGACACGACGCAGATCCGACCACTTCTGCTCGTCGAAGTACCAGGCCCGGCCAGTCGCCTCCCACCCGTCGCGGGACTTCGTCACCACTTCGTCCACGGCCAGTATCTTGAGCAGCGTCTCCAGCCGGCCGCGGCGGATGCCTGTGACCGCTTCGACACCGCCGAGCGACTGCGGGCCGCCGCCAAGCGCGTCCAGGATGCGTTCCACTTGCTCGTCGGTCGGGATGCCGGACGTCGCGAAGTACTCCCAGATCCGCTCGTCGGGCGGTCCGGGAACCAGGACCGCGATCGCGTCTTCCAGCGCGCGCCCGGCCCGGCCGACCTGCTGGTAGTAGGCCACCGGCGAACCCGGCGAGCCCAAATGGATGCAGAAGGCAAGATCGGGCTTGTCGTAGCCCATCCCCAGCGCTGAAGTCGCCACCAGCGCCTTGATCTCGTTGCGCCGCAGCCGTCCCTCAAGGATCTCCCGGTTGTCGCTTTGACCCGAGTACGCCGCCACGTCCAGTCCTTGGTCAACGAGGAATGCCGTAAGGCGCTCGGTCTCGGCCACCGTCAGTACGTAGACGATGCCAGAGCCCGGCAGCGTCCACAGCGCCTCCGCCACCCAGGCGTACCCCTCCAGAGTGCTGAGCCCAGGCACGACGGCCAGCCGGAGCGAGGCCCGGGCCAATGAGCCGCGCAGCGTGACGGTCTCCGCTCCGAGCTGGGCCGCCACGTCCAGCGTGACGCGTTGGTTAGCCGTGGCGGTGGTGGCCAGCACGGGCGTGTCCGGCGCCAGTTGCAGCAGGGTACGCGTGAGCCGCTGGTAGTCGGGTCGAAAGTCGAAGCCCCAGTCGGAAACACAATGGGCCTCGTCGATCACCAGCAGGCCGCAGTCGCCGAGTAGGGCCGGCAGCTGAGCGGCGAAGCTGGGATTGGCGAGCCGCTCCGGCGAGATGAGCAGCACGTCAAGCCTCCCGGAACGCAGGTCGTCGAGCACGCCCGACCACTCGTCGACATTGGTGGAGTTGACCGTGGCCGCCCGCAACTCGGCCCGCGAGGCGGCCGCGATCTGGTCGCGCATCAGCGCCAGCAGCGGCGAAACAACGAGCGTCGGCCCGTTCCCCAGCTCGCGGAGAGCAGTCGTGGCAGCCCAGTACACCGCCGACTTGCCCCAACCGGTCGCCTGCACCACCAACACCCGGTTCCGATGCTCCACTAGCTCCTCCACCGCCCGCACCTGGTCCTCGCGCGGGCGTGCGCCGGGTCCGGCGACGGCGGCGATGGTCCGGGCGAGAGCGACGGCTGACTCCGACATGCCGTTCTCCTCCCTTGGAACTGTCAGAACCTCAGCACGTGTGGAGCGTGCTGAGGTTCTGACAACCTACCTAGGAGGCACTCGCACTTGCAGCGGTGTATCGAGCACGCCTCCGCAGATATACGACGGCCGCGAGACCAGCATCCGCGACGCGCCAGAGGATGCCGGAAGCTGACCGGTATGCGGGCGGCGGCTCCCGGAGCGTTCGGACTGGACCGCTATCGGAAGTCCACTGCTCTGGTGGAG
>JBKOZG010000264.1:0-12922 GCA_046725775.1 Actinomycetota bacterium
TCGCTGGGGTACTAGGACTCGAACCTAGACTAACTGAACCAGAATCAGTCGGGCTGCCAATTACCCTATACCCCACTGCCGTGGCCGCGGGGGTCTGTTGCACCCGCGTTGGCACGAGGACAAACTTTACTGTAAGCCGCGTTTCGTCCCCAAACCCAGCACGCCTCACGACGCAGTCAGTCGGGCCAAATCGACATGGGTGCGCAACTTCATTAAGCGCGATAGGCCGTAGGCCAAAGCGGCAAAGAGAGCGAAACCCGCAAGATTGAACGCCACATGATCCCACCCGATTCCCTTGACTGCCTTCAAAGCGGGAATCGAGGTCGTGAGACCAGCGATTGCGTACGCGAACACATTGTTGATCACATGTGCCGCAATGCCCGCTTCGAGGCCGCCGGTGCGCCACACCAAAAGTCCGGCCAACAATGCGAACCCAAGCCGGTCGATGAACAGCGGCAGGTTCTGTGTGCCGTGCAGCAGCGCAAACACCACAGAGGAGACGACCACGCCGAACCACGGGCGTGCGACCAGGCTACCGAGCGATTGAAGTAGATACCCGCGGAAGAATGTCTCTTCGGCTGCTGCCTGGATGGGCGAGGTGAGCACAATCACTGCCAGAAAGGCCCAAAAACCCTTTTGAGGCTCAAATGAGAGAGGTCCTCCCACCGTCGTGGAGAGCAGCATCACGCCGTTCAACACCACCGCAGCAATTGGCAGACACACGAGCAAATAGCGCCAGCGGATTCGCGGCTGCACCGAGGAGAGCCATCTCGGCCGCATGTGATGGACCATCGCCATCAGAACCCATGAAATCGGAAACAGCGTGGCAAGGCCCAGGTTCACCGCCAGCATGCCGGCCGGTAGCTCGAAGGCGAAGGCCCTCGTGTAATAGTCCCGATACAGCTGATCGGCAGCCGTGGTTGCCCAGAACACCATCACAAGTGCCTGGCTCACCACTTGGTTCACCAATATGAAGAGCGAAAGGCCGAAAACCACACCCATTACCGAACGCTGCCAGACATACGATTCGCCGCGCAGGATCTGCGAGTAGGCAGCCCCGTCAGGCGGTAACACAGCCTCCATAACCGGAGTCGGTGGCGGCTTCGGCGGTTGACGGACAGGATGTGATTTTGAACTCCCGACAGCCGGCTCAGCCTTCCCAGCGCGTACTGCGGGATTGCCTGAGCGGCTCCGGGCTCGGGAGCCCGTCCGAGCCTGGTCAGCTGGCTTTCTTTCCTTGGTCACGATCTCGATCGTCCGGTATCGTCCCCGTCTCGACTGGCTTCGGCAAACTCGGGTTGACCGAGTTCCGCCAAGGCAGCAGCGATCCGCGCGAGCGTGGAATTTCGACCCAGCAGCTCGATCGACTCGAACAGCGGCGGTGAGACCCGGCTCCCAGTGACTGCCGCACGCACTGGCCCAAAAGCGAGTCGCGGTTTCAGGCCCAACTTGTCGACCAGCGCCGTCCGCAACGCCGACTCAACGGCGCCATGATCGAAATCCCTGACGGCAGCCAGCGCCTCGTACGCCGCCGCCAGCGTCGGTATCGAGTCAGCCGAGAGTCCAGCATCGGGAGCGATTGTGATCTTGTCATCGGGGAGGAACAAGAAAGCCAGCAATCCGACCGCCTCGGAGAGGGTGTTGATGCGCTCCTGGATCAGCGGCGTGGCTGCTCCGAGTTTGTCCCGCTCCGCAGGCAGCTGCGGCTCGCTGATCAAGCCGGCGGCAGCCAGGAACGGCACCAGATTCTCGGTCAGCTCAGCTGGAGAAAGCAGCCGGATGTGCGCAGCGTTGATCGCCTCGCACTTCTTGGCATCGAAGCGCGACGGGCTCGCGTTGACCCGTCGGATGTCAAAGGCCTCGACCATCTCAGCGATGCTGAACACGTCGCGGTCCTCAGCGATCCCCCAGCCCAACAGGGCCAGATAGTTCAGCAGCCCTTCCGCCAGGTAGCCCTTCTGCTGGTATTCCGCCAGACCGGATCCCTTGTCCCGCTTGGAGAAGCGCCGGTTACCCTCACCGAGCACGGTCGGCAGATGCCCAAAAACGGGGGTACGCAAGCTGCCGACACCGATCTGTTTGAGCGCGTCGTACAGCACGATTTGCCGCGGAGTTGAAGGCAACAAGTCCTCACCGCGAAGCACGTGAGTGATCTTCATCAGCGAATCGTCCACGGGATTGACCAGCGTGTAGAGCGGTTCGCCGTTGCCGCGCACGATGACGTAGTCAGGCACATGGGCGGCCGCGAAGCGCACTGGTCCACGAACCAGATCATCGAAGGCGATGTCTGCATCGGGCACGCGCATCCGCACCACTGATGGAGTCGACATGGCTTCCAGCTCGGCGATCTTCTGCTCGCTGAGGTTGCGGCAGAAGCCGTCGTAACCCGAAGGCGCACGCGCCGGACGTAGCGCTTCACGCGCCTCGATCTCCTCCCGCGTGCAGTAACAGCGGTACGCCAGCTTCGCTGTCAGCAACTTGCTTACTACATCGCGGTAGATGTCGCCGCGCTCAGTCTGGATGTAGGGACCGTACGGGCCGCCAACCAATGGACCCTCGTCCCACGTCAGGCCCAGCCAGGTAAGGGAGTCATACAGGACCTGGTACGACTCCTCAAGGTTGCGCCCCGCGTCGGTGTCCTCAACCCGGAGCACAAAGGTCCCGCCGTAGTGCCTGGCGAACACCCAATTGAACAGTGCGCTGCGTACGTTGCCGACGTGCAGGTTGCCAGTCGGAGACGGCGGAAACCGTACGCGTACCGCGTCGGGCGCCAGATCGCCGAGCACCGTCGAGTCGTCTCGGGCTCTGGTATCGCCATCGGTCACTGCATCGCCTCTTCCGACGTGTCTTCAGATCGCGTCCCTGTGACGGGGTTGGTGAGGGTGCCGATGCCCTCGATCTCGATACTGACCTGCTGTCCCGGCAGTATGGGGCCGACGCCGGACGGTGTGCCGGTCAAGATCACATCGCCCGGGAGCAGCGTGGTGTATGAGGAGATGTACGCCACCAACTCGGGAATCTTGAAGATCATGTCACTGGTAGTGCCGTCCTGACGCGGCTCGCCGTCAACCGTAGTGCGGATCGCGAGATCAGCAACCTCGTCGAGCCGCTGATGGGTCGTGATCCACGGCCCGAGTGGACAGAAGGTGTCGTAGCCCTTCGCGCGCGTCCACTGCCCATCGGTCTTCTGCAGATCACGCGCGGTGACATCGTTGGCAACCGTATAGCCGAAGATCACGTCAGGCACCCGTGATACCGGCACCTCTTTGCAGATGCGTCCGATGACCACCGCCAGCTCGCCCTCGAAGTCAACCTGGCGACTGGCCGCCGGGTAGATGATCGGCTCACCCGGCCCAATGACGGAGGTATTCGGCTTGAAGAAGGTCAGAGGTGTCTTCGGCACCTCCTGGCCCATCTCATCTGCGTGCGCGGCGTAGTTGCGGCCGACTGCCACGATCTTGCTGCGTGGGATGACCGGTGCGAGCAGGCGAACACCGTCGAGATTCCTGCGCTCCCCTGTCAGTTGCACCGACATCGCGATCGGATCGCCGGTCAACACCGACACCGTGTCGGGGTATCGCCCGCCGTCGTCAGCAAGCTCTACGACGCCGAATTGTGGGTCTCCCCCGACCGCGAAACGAGCAATGCGCACCGGCCAAGCGTAGCCAGGTTCCACCCCCCGGATCGCGCGCCACCGTGCTGAGGAGGCGTGAGCCGACACGCTCTTCGTCTGGAGCGACGACGAAGTAGGCGGACTCCAGAGCGCGATCCGCGCTGAGCGGAGCGAAGCAATTGAACACACGGCATACTTCGGTTCATGAAAGCCGGGGACACTTCCACGGAAGGCCCGGCATTCCACGCGGTCGACATCATCCGTACCAAGCGCGACGGCCGCGAACTGAGCGATCCTCAGATCGACTGGGTGATCGCCGCGTACACCGCCGGTGAGGTCGCTGACGAGCAGATGTCGGCACTCGCAATGGCGATTGTGTTTCGCGGGCTGAACGGACGCGAACTGGATCGCTGGACGCGGGCCATGATCAACTCAGGTGAGCGGCTGGACTTCTCGAGCCTCGCGAAACCGACCGTTGATAAGCACTCCACGGGCGGCGTGGGCGACAAGATCACCTTGCCGTTGGCGCCGCTGGTTGCCGCTTGCGGGATAGCGGTCCCTCAGTTGGCCGGTCGGGGACTCGGGCACACCGGCGGCACGCTGGACAAGCTGGAGTCGATCCCGGGCTGGCGAGCTTCGTTGACCAACGAGGAGATGCTGCGTCAGCTTGCTGACATTGGTGTGGTGATCTGCGCGCCAGGGGCCGGGCTGGTGCCGGCAGACAAGAAGCTTTACGCGCTGCGAGACGTGACAGGGACCGTTGAGTCGATTCCGCTGCTCGCCTCTTCGATCATGAGCAAGAAGATCGCGGAGGGCGCTGCTGCCCTGGTGTTGGATGTCAAGGTCGGGTCGGGCGCGTTCATGAAGAGCAGGGAATCGGCCCGCGAACTCGCACAGACCATGGTCGATCTCGGTCGAGCCGAAGGGATGACCACAGCAGCGCTGCTCACCGATATGTCGGTTCCCTTAGGTCGGACTGCTGGTAACGCTTTGGAGGTGGCAGAATCGATCGAAGTGTTGGCTGGCGGCGGGCCGGCTGACGTGGTTGAACTCACCATCGCCCTGGCGCGCGAGATGGTCTCCGCGGTCGGACGGGATGATCATGACCCAGCCGACCTGCTCGCCTCAGGGGCGGCGATGGACGTCTGGCGTTCTATGATCAGCGCGCAGGGCGGAGATCCTGACGCCCCGCTGCCGTCCGCGCACGAGACTGAGGTCATCACAGCTGAGCAGGACGGGTTTCTGCAGTCCCTGGACGCGCTCGGTGTCGGCGAGGCCGCGTGGCGGTTGGGTGCCGGCAGGGCTCGCAAGGAGCATCGCGTGCAGCCCGGAGCCGGCGTCGTACTGCACGCCAAGCCCGGCATGCGGGTACGTGCGGGTCAGCCGTTGCTCACCCTGCACACCGATAGTCCAGAACGGTTCGCACGGGCTCGCGAAGCGCTCAAGGGCGCGTACACCATCGGTAACTCTGCGCCAGAGGCACGGCCGCTCATCCTAGATCGAATCGCCTGAGTGGAAACCTGTCAGCGGCTCGGCGCGCTCGTGCCTTGCTGCTCGCGCATCGCGCGCTGGGAATCCACGTCGTCGTCACTCTTCGCGAACAAAAATCGCATTCGCTCATCACCCCATCGATCGTCGGGCGCAATTAGCCGACGCTCCCAGCATGCGCCAGCTCAGACGCCGCCAACTCCGATTCATCCTCAGCATGAATCAGGCCATAGAGGTAGGCATCACAGAGGGCTTCCCAGGAGGCCTCGATGATGTTTTGGCCGACCCCGACCGTTGTCCAGGCGCTGAGGCCGTCAGTGGTCTCAATGAGCACCCGCACGGTGGCATCGGTGCCGTGACCCTGATCAAGAATCCGAACCTTGTAGTCGATCAGCTCGAACTTCTCGACAGGAGGGTACGCCGTGAGCAGTGCCTTACGTATTGCATGATCAAGGGCGTTGACAGGGCCATTGCCCTCCCCTACCACTCTTTGCCTTTGGCCCTTGGCTGTCAGCCGTACGGTGCACTCGGTATCCGTCTCCTGGCCATGCGTCGACTGGGTGAAGACGCGCCAGGAATGCACCGTGAAGTACTCAGGCAGCTGTCCAAGCTCCCGCCGCAGCAGCAGCTCGAAACTTGCATCCGCCGCCTCGTAGGTGTATCCGGCTGCTTCAGCGTCTTTCACCCGGTCGGTGATCCGAGCCGCGAGTTCGCGGTCGGAGAGGTCGAATCCCAGTTCCTCCCCCTTGATCTGGATGTTCGCCCGACCCGCCATGTCGGAAACCAGCATCCGCATGTCATTGCCGACGATGGCAGGGTCGATGTGCTGGTAGAGGTTGGGATCCACTTTGATCGCGCTGGCATGCAGCCCCGCCTTGTGGGCGAAGGACGACAGACCAACATAAGGCTGACGAGCGCTCGGTGGCACGTTCGTCACCTCTGCGATTGCATGCGCGAGGCGGGTTGCCTCTCGCAGCGAGCCGGCCGGAAGCAGCGGCCAGCCGTACTTAAGTTCGAGGTTGGCGACGATGGAGAGTAGCTCGGCGTTGCCGGTGCGCTCCCCGTAGCCGTTTACGGTTCCCTGAACGTGCATGACTCCGGCGTCCACCGCGGCCAGGGTGTTCGCGACGGCGCAGCCGGTGTCGTTGTGAGTGTGGACACCGAGCGGGACGCGGATCTCATTTGTGACTGTGACGATTTCCCCGATCCACTGTGGCAGCATGCCGCCGTTCGTGTCGCAGAGCACGACGACCTCAGCGCCGGCCTCCCCAGCGGCGCGCACCACCTCCAGCGCGTACGCAGGGTTGTCCCGATATCCATCGAAGAAGTGCTCGCAGTCAACGAAGACTCGCTGACCCTCTGCGCGCAGGTGCAGCACGGTGTCAGTGATCATCGCCAGGTTTTCTGAGAGTGTGGTGCGCAGCGCCTGCTCGACGTGCCGGTCGTGGCTCTTGGCGACGATGCAGGCGACCGGAGCACGCGCCTCCCGCAGGGCGGCAGTCAACGGGTCGTCGGCGGCCTTCATCCCCACACGCCGGGTAAAGCCGAAGGACACCAGCTCGGCGTTCCTCAGGTTCAGTGCTCCATCGGCCATCGCCGCAAAGAATGCAGTGTCCGTCGGATTGGCACCCGGCCAACCGCCTTCGATGAATCCAACGCCCAGCTCGTCGAGCAAGGACGCAATCGCCAGCTTGTCGGCCACCGACAGGTTGAGGCCCTCCTGCTGCGAGCCGTCGCGCAGAGTGGTGTCGAAGACATGGAACTCGGCCGGCTTGGGTCTTAACTGGGAATACATTCGGATCCTCAGGTGGATAGTCGGGTCATGGCATGAAAAAACCTCCCGTGTACGAACAGGAGGCTGCGCGCGCCGAACGATGCTCAGCGCGCTAACAAATAATCACCGCCACAAACAGCATGCCCACAGTGTTGCTTAGATTTCGCAAAATTGCCAGCCGCTTCGCCGACAGGGGCAAGATCCTAAGTTGTCAGAACCAAGTTGAGCTACAGCTGCGAGCATCGGAACGGTTCTGACAACTCGGCCGACTTACAGGATGCGGCGGAGCCAACCGTGTGTGTCCTCTGCTCGGCCGTACTGGATGTCCAGCAGCTTCTGCCGCAGGGCCAGGGTCGTTTCGCCACTCTCCCCGGAGCCGATTTGGTAGCTGCCTGCGTTGTTCTTCAACGTTCCAATGGGGGTGATCACCGCCGCTGTGCCGCAGGCGAAGAGCTCAATCACCTTTCCCGAACTTATATCGTCGAGCAGCTCATCGATGGCGATCCGGCGCTCGACTGGAGTGAGGCCGAATTCGGGCGCCAAAGTCAAGATCGAGTCGCGGGTGACCCCCTCGAGGATGGATCCGGTGAGTTCTGGGGTGATCAGTTCCTTCTCGGTCGTGACCAGGTAGACGTTCATGCCACCAAGCTCCTCCAACCAGCAGTGCTCTTTGGCGTCGGCAAACATCACCTGGTCACATCCCTGGCTAGCCGCCTCCTGCTGAGCGATCAGGCTTGCGGCGTAGTTGCCGCCACACTTCGCCGCACCGGTACCGCCGGGCGCCGCACGTGAATAGAGGGTCGAGATCCAGATGCTCACCGGCTTCACGCCGGATGCGAAGTAGGGGCCAGCTGGGCTGGCGATGCAGCAATAGGTGACTCGCTTGGCGGGGCGGACGCCGAGAAACGCCTCTGTGGCGAACATGAACGGCCGCAGATACAGGCTCTTCTCGGGAGCCGTTGGCACCCAGGCGGCATCGGCGGCGACCAGCTCTTCAATGCTGCAGAGAAAGTCTTCGGGATCTAGCGGCGGGAGCGCGAGCCGGTGAGCTGAGCGGACCATCCGATCGGCGTTCCGGTCGGAACGGAAGGTCCAGATAGTGCCATCCTTGTGCCGGTACGCCTTGAGGCCCTCGAAGATCTGCTGGGCATAGTGCAGCACGGCAGTCGCCGGGTCCAGAGTAAACGGCCCGTACGGCACGATTGCCGAGTCGTGCCAGCCATCAGCGGCCGTCCAGGTTGCTACTGCCATGTGGTCGGTGAAGTGCACACCAAATCCAGGATTGGCCAAAATTGCGTCGCGTTCACCCTGGCTGCGCGGCTTGTGGTTCGACCTGAGTTCGAATTGAAGGCTCACATCTGTCGCTTTCGCTAGTGGTGTTGGCGTGGGCGGCCGCACCGCGCTGCTGGCGGTCAGGCTACTGCCACCTGTCTGAGATCTCATCGCCGAATGGCGTGTGCGCGGCTACGATGCGCCGGTGACCCATGCAAGCACGGCACCTGCTGACGATCTTCGTACACAGACCGGCCGGTCCTTCAACCTGGCTGTCATTGGCGGGGATGGAATTGGACCGGAAGTGGTCGCCGAGGGACTCAAGGTACTCAACGCAGTCGCAGGCCCCGACCTCTTTTCGCCGATCGCATATGACCTCGGGGCCAGCCGTTGGCAGCGCACGGGCGAAGTCCTCCCAGACTCCGTGCTTGCCGAGCTCGCCGCTGCCGACGTGATCTTGTTCGGAGCCGTAGGCGCCGCTCCTGGTGCAGTGGATGTGCCGAGCGGGCTCTTGGAGCGCGGCCTGCTGCTGAAGCTGCGCTTTGCCTTCGACCACTACGTGAATCTCCGGCCGAGCCGGCTGTATCCCGGTGTTGCGACTCCACTGTCGGAGCAGGTGATCGCGGCCAAGGATGTCGACTTTGTGGTCGTGCGGGAGGGCACCGAGGGCCTGTACTGCGGCAATGGCGGCCTGGTACGGACCGGCACGCCCTCTGAGATCGCAACGGAAGTGAGCATCAACACCGCCTACGGGGTGGAACGAGTGATTCGAGACGCATTCCAGCGCGCCACGGCTCGCCGAAACAAGATCACGTTGGTCCACAAGCACAATGTGCTGGTCAATGCCGGTGGGCTCTGGAACCGCCTCTTCAATGCCGTTGCCGCCGAATATCCCGGCGTCACTACCGACTACATGCATGTCGATGCTGCGACGATCTTCCTTGTTACCGATCCGTCTCGCTTTGACGTCATCGTGACCGACAACCTGTTTGGTGACATCTTGACCGACCTGGCCGCCGCGGTCACTGGCGGAATTGGTCTGGCGGCGAGCGGCAATATCAATCCAGACGGTCGTTTTCCGTCGATGTTCGAGCCGGTGCACGGTTCGGCTCCCGACATCGCCGGCCAGGGCATCGCCGATCCGACCGCAACGATTCTCTCGGTCGCGATGCTTCTGAATCACTGTGGTCTCTCTGACGAAGCGGCACGGATCGAGAGGGCGGTGATCGCCGACATCGGTGCGCGTGCATCCGGTCAAAGCCGGACGACCAGCGAGATCGGCGACGCTATCGCTTCGGCCGCCTAGATCATCGAGGGCGCTTGCTGGGTAGGCGACCGCAGCGCCTACCCGCCACGGCTGAGCGACGCAGAGCAAGGTCAGGCGGCGTCTGCCACCTTGGGGGTCCGCGCCTTGAGAATTGCAGGTACGACCGAATGCTCCTTGCGGGCCCTGCGACGTGGCTGGTCGGCGGGTACCTGATGCCGGCGATCCGCAGCGATCGTCCACGCGTCTGGATACATGTCGTACATGAGCAGTTTTTCCTGTGAGCGGCTGGATTGGAACCAAGAAAATAGTAGGGCGTCGGACTATCTGGTGCCCATCTATTTGGACGAGATGTTCCACATTGTGGAACTGCGATATGGGTCGCTGGCACACTGTTGAAGTGAGCGCTCCACCTGACCTCCCTGAGCTTGTGATCAGAGCCTTGCGAATGTCATTGGAGCGCGGTTATGTTCAGGCATCGCGTACTGAGACCGGCCGGCTGTTGGCCGCGTTGGCAGCCACCCGAACCGGGACGATCGCCGAATGTGGTACCGGCTGCGGAGTAGGTGCTGCATGGCTGCGTAGCGGGGCGCCAAAGCACACTCGGGTGATCACCGCCGAGCTCGACCCAGAGCTAGCCCACGGTGTCATGGACATGTTCGCCGGTGATGACATCGACGTCATGCATGCAGACTGGAGCAGCCTGGCCGAGCACGCGCCTTTCTCGTTGATCTTCATGGATGCCGCCAGCGCGAAAGGCTGGCCTCGCGAGAGGATCGTCGGGCTGCTCGAGGAGGGCGGCATGATCGTGTTGGACGATTTCACACCGTGCCCAACATGGCCTCCGGTGGAAGGCGGTCGGGTGGATTCCCTGCGCTTGGACTGGCTTTCCGACGAGCGCTTCACCAGCGTTGACGTGATGGTTGCCGAGGACACGTCAGTGGTGATCGCCGTCAAGAAATAGCCGGATTCAGCGTCGCCATTGTGATCGGATTGATGCCTTAGTTTCGTATATCTCGGCTACCTGGTCAGGCATCCTGTGGCTATGGCCAGGAGACGTTCTCGGCCTAGGAACGACCACCGACACAACCCCCTGCGGGTCCTCGGCGGCATCGTTTTGATGCTCGGGTTTGTGGCAGTCACCCTTGCGATTCTCACCCAGTACGCCGGCGCGTGGGGTGTTCCCTATTTCACGTTCCGCACCGATCGGGGCTCGACCTGCAAGAACGACCTCACCGGCTATAGATGCTCGCCGATGACCCTCGCCGATGTCGAATACTTCGGCGATGTTGATCTTCCTGACAACAGTGCGGTGATCGCCGGAACCTATCGCGCCACACACGATTACGAAATGGAGGCGATCATCGAGGTGCCGCTGGACTCAGCCGACCATGCACTGACCAGCCTCAAGCAAGCCTTCGGTGATTGCATCTCTGAGCTTCCGTCGCCACTGACCGCGAAGGGAATCCGCGACACCTGCGTCATGGCAAATGATGACGTCTTCACCGAGCCCGAGGAGCCGAGCAGCCGGCTTTACTTGATCGGTACCGGCGTTCGCCAGGACGGCACACGCGTCATCGGAATGGTGATCAAGTCCCGCTGACCGCGGCGCTCACGTGGTGGTGCCCGGCTCGCATCGGCGGGGGTTAGGGAGAGTTTGGCGGCGTTGTGCGGGCTGCCAGCAGTAAGGATTCAAGATTCTTAGCCCCGCCGATACGAGTCGGGCACCACCACGTTCGCTTCCCGGCTGAAAAAGGAGATCAGCGGGCGGCAGTGCCCTCTACGTAGTCGTCGTCGTGACTTTTGACCCATGACATGAGCTCGCGCAGCTGGCGACCTACCGCCTCGATCGGGTGCTTCTCCGCCGCCTCCCGAAACGCCTTGAACTCAGGCGCGCCGGCATCCTGGTCGTTGATGAAGCGGGCAGCGAAGGAGCCGTCCTGGATGTCGGCGAGCACGCCCTTCATGTTCTCTCTGACATGGTCGTCGATAATGCGTGGCCCGGACACGTAGTCGCCATACTCAGCCGTGTCCGAAACGCTCCACCGCTGCTTGGCAATGCCGCCTTCGTACATCAGATCTACGATCAGCTTGAGCTCGTGCAGGCACTCGAAATAGGCCACCTCTGGCTGATAGCCGGCCTCAGTGAGAGTCTCGAAACCGGCCTGGACCAGCGCCGAAGCACCGCCACACAGAACTGCCTGCTCACCAAAGAGGTCTGTCTCTGTCTCCTCGGTGAACGTCGTCTTGATGCCACCGGCGCGCAACCCGCCGATCCCTTTGGCGTACGACAGCGCGAGGTCCCATGCCTTGCCGGACGCATCTTGCTCCACCGCAACCAGGACCGGCACGCCGCGACCTTCGCTGTACTCGCGACGGACCAGGTGACCCGGGCCCTTGGGCGCCACTAGGGCTACATCAACGCCCTCCGGCGGCTTGATATAACCGAAGCGAATGTTGAAGCCATGGCTGAAGAACAACGCGTCGCCGGGCACCAGGTTGTGTTCAATCGCCGCAGCATAAACCTTGCGCTGTGCAGGATCCGGCGTCAGCACCATGATCAGGTCCGCCTCTTCGCAGGCCTCGTACGGTGCCAGCACTCGAAGCCCCTGGGCCTCGGCCCGTGGCCGGCTCCTGCTGCCCTCAGGCAGCCCGACACGTACATCGACGCCGGAGTCGCGCAGCGATAGCGCGTGAGCGTGGCCTTGGCTACCGAACCCCAGTACGGCAACATTGCGGCCCTGAATCAGGGACAGGTCGGCGTCATCGTCGTAAAACATCCGTGCAGGCACTTCGTGATCTCCCTTGGTGTGTGGTCGGTGGTGAAGCTAGCGCACAACGGTGCGAGCTATCTCGGCGCCCCTAGCCGGTACGAACAGTTTTAAACCGCTCGCTGCGCTGGTTCCGATCGGTGAGTGACCGGTTGCCGCGGCCCAAAGCAACAAGGCCAGACTGAACGAGCTCTCGGATCCCGTAGGGCTCGAACAACTGAAGCAGCGCCGCCAGTTTGGCCGGGCTGCCGGTGGCCTCGACAGTGATCACCTCAGCGGTAAGGTCGACCGCCTTCGCGCCGAAGAGCCCGATGATCTCGATCAGCTGGCTGCGGGTCTCGGCTGTCGCCTTGACCTTGACCAGCACCAGCTCGCGACGGATCGCACTGTCTTCCAGCTCGACGATCTTGAGGACTTCGATCAACTTGTTGAGCTGCTTGATGATCTGCTCAAGGAAGATTTCCTCTACGTTCACCTGGAGAGTGATGCGCGACATCTCAGGTGACTCGGTTGGTCCGACCGCGAGCGACTCGATGTTGAAGCCCCGTCTGGAGATCAGGCCAGCGATACGCGCCAAGACACCCGGCTTGTTCTCCACGAGCACGCTCAGTATGTGGGTGCTGGGACCTGTGGAACCCGTGGCCATCATCGGGCGTGCTCCCATGTGTCTTTGTGCACGCCGCGGGGGTTCAAGGGGGTCGTCCCCCTTGCTCCACTTCTGGCGTGCTCCCATGTGTCTT
>JBKOZG010000319.1:0-5400 GCA_046725775.1 Actinomycetota bacterium
GTCGTCACGGCCGGCCGCGAACATGACGCCGCCTGGATGGCGGCGCAGGACAAGTTGGCCACCCTGTCGACCAACAGCCGCCACGATGTTGTCGCCGAGGCCACGCACGCCTCGCTTGTACTAAACGAAACCGACGCCGCCACAGCCAGCCAGGCAATACGCGATGTCGTCGCCGCGGTGCGGACCTCCCGACCACTTGCCTAGCCAGGCGACGACAATGAGGTGCTGGTTAGCGCGCCCGAGGGGTCGAGGTAGACGGACAGTCCTATGTCGTCCTGGTGGTCGGGCCCCTCGAAGTGCAGACCGACACCCTGCGTGCGGTCGGGTTGCTGCTGCTCGCAGCAGCGCCGCTGCGTGTTGCCCTGGTAGCGGTGGCGGTCTGGGTGCTTGTTGGTCAGTCTCTAAGAACCGTGGAACGGATCCGGCGGCAGGTGGCGGAGATCGATGGACGACGGCTGCACGAACGGGTCGAGGTCCCGCCCACTGGGGACGAGATCGCCGCGCTGGCTTCCACGATGAACCAGATGCCGGACAAGTTAGAGCGCTCCGACACGACGCACCGGGCGTTTTTCTCCAATGCGACGCATGAGCTTCGCAGCTCGCTATAGACACTAGTGACAACCGCGGAGGTGGCGAGCCTGGACCAGAGCGGCAAGACGTGGCTCGACATGCAGCAAACGGTGCTCAGTGAATCGAATCGGATGCAGTCGCTGGTCGAAAACCTGCTGCCCCTGGCGAAGGTCGATGCCCACCAGCTGCAGCTGGAGGTCCAAGATGTTGATCTTGAAGACGTGTTGGACCCGGAGATCAAACGGCTGCGAACTGTATCCAGCCTGCACGTGACCGCAGAGCTGCAGCCAGTGCGGGTACGCGGGGACGAGCGGCGGCTGGCCCAGGTGTTCCGGAATCGGCTCACAATGCCGCGCGGCACGCCAAGTCGAGGATCGTGGTGGGGATGGAGCGCCGTCCCACCGATGTGGTGGTCTCGGTTGACAACGACGGAGAGATCATCCGCTCTGAAGATTGCGATCGGGTGTTCGAGCGGTTTGCGCGGCTGGATGCCAGCCGCTCGACAGATGGAGGCGGCAGCGGCCTCGGTCTGGCGATCAGTCGGGAGATCATGGGCGCGCACGGAGGAATGGTGGTGGCGACTGAGTGGGAGGCTGGTGCCGTTTCGAGGTGATCTTGCCGATTGTCGATTAATCATCAGGGATAGCTGGGGCTGTTCCCAGGGAAGATCACGTATCAGGGTCTAGCCGGTAGCCCATACCGCGTACGGTGCTCAGCGTTTGCAACCCGTACGGCGCATCAATCTTCTTGCGGAGAGACCCGATGTAGACCTCCACGACATTTTCGCTGCCCTCGTACGCCGCATCCCAGACGTTGTTCAAGATGTCGAACTTTCCTACCACGCTGCCGGCATTTCGCATCAAGTAGCTGAGCAGGCTGAATTCCCGCGCGGTGAGCTTGATCAAATCACCGCGCCGCGTCACCGTACGACGGGCCGGGTCCAGCACGAGAGAACCAACGGTGAGCTTGTTAGGTCGCTCCGGCGCCACGGCGAACCAGCGCTCGCAACCGGGCCACCAGTACCTTGAAGCTGAACGGCTTCGTCAGATAATCATCCGCGCCAAGATCAAAAGCGTCGATTTGATCATATTCGCCGACCTCACGTGACACGAGTGGCGGCCAGCCGGCAATTGTCCGTTAGCGGTGGTCAACGGCGTTGGCGGCGGACAACAATGAAGGTGTTATGGCCGGCGGCAAGACCGGCGGTCACTGCGCTGACGTTCAAGCGCCTGATTCGGGGAAACAGCAGCACGAATCGGAGGAGAACCGATGCAACAGCGACGAACGGCTGAAGAGCCGGCACCACCGAGAACCTACCGTCCGCTACGTCAAATTGTCGTGTACTTGTGCATCACGTACGGGCTGACGCTTGCCATTGCGCTTGCACTGCCGCACGCCGGGATCACATCGCTGGTCGCCATTGCCTTTCCGGTGATCGCGATGGCACTCACCGTCGCCTTTACCGTTCCGCGTGGTCAGCGACGCGCGGTTTGGGCAGGGGTGGGATTCAACCCGCGGAGGGGCCGGGGTCTGCTGATTGCCGTTGTTGGGCCGGCGGTAATCGTGGCGGTGAGCTTCGGCGTCGCGGCCGCCTTTGGGGTAGTCCAATTTTCAGGCCTGCCTCCGGGCTTCGGCAGCGGCGTTCTCAGAATCGCCCTAACCATCATCATTTTCGCGGTGGTCTTCCTCGGCGAAGAGATCGGGTGGCGCGGCTACTTGCTCTTTCGGGTGGCTGAGCTCACTTCGGGGCGGCGTGCGGCGCTCGTCACCGGTTTCTTCCATGCGATCTTCCATCTGCCGTTGCTGCTAATCGCCACCACCTATCAAAGTGCGGGAAAGCGCTGGATCGTGGTGCCGATAGTGATGGTCACGCTCACGCTGGCAGGTGTTTGGTACGGCTGGTTGCGATTGTGGTCGGGAAGCATCTGGCCGGTCAGTCTTTCTCACAGCGCCTTCGACAATCTGATGGAGACCGCCGCCGGCGTTACTGTCACGACGTCGCCCGCGACGATGGCCTACGTTACGACCGAGACCGGCGTGGTGACGATGATCATCATGGTGCTGGTCGCGGGGTACTTGCTGATCCGTCGGGCCGCAGACTTCGCCAAAGCCGAGCCGAAGTCCCCGCTGCCGACCAACGAACCATATCCTGCTGCACAACGGGCACGTCCGGACGAGCCACGCTAGATCCGCTGCTCAACGCATCTCGTGGCATGCATCCCTGATCCTCAGGAGTGAAGTTCGTCCAGTACATCGCGCCGCGCGCGGGCAGTCTGGGGGGATGGGACTATCTGGAAAGCCCGAGATGACCGAGGTGTTCACCGCCGAGACCATCATTCGGCGTCCGGTCGACACGGTGTGGGCGCGGCTGATCGACTGGGACAGTGCGGCGCGATGGATGCCGGGCGTGGACGCACTGTGCGCGCACGGCCGGGCGTGGACGCACTGTGCGCGCACGGCCCGACCGCCGCTGGCACGACGCTGGTTTCACCACTCGAGGCAAGGAACGCACCGCGCAGCCCGCCTTCCTGGACCCGGGACGCAGCATCACCCTAAGGTCGACCCAGGGCCGGGTGACCGCAGATTACGTCTACACGTGTGCGCGGCACGGCGAAGGGACGCGCGTGAGCCTGGTGGCCGAGTGCCGGATGACCGGTCCCGTGCGGCCGCTCGGCCCGATGATCAGGTCTGCCATCCGCAAGGTGGACAGCGGCCAGCTCGACACGTTCGCGGCCACGTCACTCCCGGATGACCGTTGACACGTGGCCGGCGCTCCTCGCGCTGGACACCACCGCACTCATTCGGCCAGCAAACAGCTGGGCTATGTCGTCATGCCGGAGCCTATGGAGGGCACGTCGACCTTGTCCGACTCATCTCGATCAACGCCTGTATGGAGGAAACCAGCCACGGCCGCAACAACCACACCAGCTCGGCCGGCGCCCAAGGGTTGATGCAGTTCATGCCCGGCACCTGGGCCTCCATGGATGTCGACGGCGACAGCGACGGCCGCGCCGACATCCACAACGACGCCGACAGCATCTACTCCGCCGCCCATTACCTTACCGAATCCGGGGTCAGAGCCGGCGCCGCCGGGGTTCGCAGGGCCCTGTTCGCCTACAACCACCTCGACTGGTACGTCAATGACGTCCTCTACTAGGCCGCCCATTACGGAAGCGGTATCTTCCCCGGCAACCCCAGCAAATGCGGCGACGGGAACGGCAACCCCAACCTGGCGCCACTAAAAACCAGGCGACCTGATCTTCTGGGACTCGTATCTCGGACCCCAGCAGATCGCACACGTCATGATCATCTGGAACCCAGCTAACAAAACCACCGTAGAATCACGAGGCATCCGCGACGGCGTCGGACACTTCAGCTCCGCCAACGGCCCAAACCACCACATCTTCGAAATTGGCGCGTACGCAACGTCGCCGGCCCTCCCTAACACAGCTCACGGCTGTGGCATGCTGAACAACCTGGACCCAGCGATGTCGATCGGAGTGCGTACAGGCCAGGCGACGGACGACAAGGCGGGTGAGGACAGATCTCTGCAAGCTCCAGGCCCACGGTCACTGGACATCTCACCGGTCGGGTCATACGGGTGAGCCTAGAACGTGGGGTGCGAGCAGCCGCAAGAACGCCTGCCATCTACTGCATGCGACGGCGTGTAGGCCCTTTGACACCGAGCGGCGAGGCAATCGATAGCCACGTCAATGCATTCGCTAGCTCATCTCGATGGGGCCAGCTTCACGTGACCGCTGATGGAAGCTGTGCAGTTCCCGTTCTGGAAGATTGAGTACAGCCGAAGGCCGGGGCGCGCGGCTGCCCATCGGATGCGGCAGTTTGATCCGGGAGGAGCGATTGCGGGAGTTTCGGCGTCGGGTTTGGGCAGGAATGCTGAGGCAGGAGGCATGAGCTAGGTGTCTGACCGCATCCGAGAAGTGGCCGAGCGCGCGAACGTGCCCGAGGACTTTGTGCGACAGCTGGTCGCGGCCGACGCGCTCCCCGGCGAGCAGGGCGAGTTGGGACTCGCCAGGGCGGTCCGGCGTGTCCGGTTGCTGCGGTCCTGGACGGCGGCGGGGCTTACGGTTGAGACGATCCTCACGCTGGTCAATCGGGGCGCCCTATCGCTAGCGTTCCTGGATGCGCCGGTGATGGCCTTGCCTGAGCGCCTGGACTACTCCTATGAGCAGCTCGCCGCCGACCATGGGGTGCCGATGAGCTTCCTACGGGCGCTCCACCAATCGCTCGGCTTCGCCCCTCCGGAGTCCGGCGACAGGGCTGGCGAGGATGACGCGACCATGTTGGAGGTGGCGAGGTTGTTCCGGGGCGCCGGAGTTGCCGACGACGCCACCCTGCGGCTGCTGGCGGTGTATGCCGACAACCTGCGCCGCATCGCCAAGGCTGAGGCGGACTACTACGAGGCCAATGTTGAGCGCCGCCTCCGCGCCGAAGGTCTAGACGAGCGGCAGCTGATTGAGCTCGGCACTCAGCTCGGCGATCGGGTCATCGGGTTGCTGGAGCGGGTGCTTCTGATGGTCTACCGCCGCCGTCGCGAGCATGTTTGGACCGAGCATGCCATCAACCACGTCGAGGAGGCACTTGAGGGCTTGGGTCTCCAACAACGAGTGCCGCAGCCACCGGCCATCTGCTTTGTCGACCTGACCGGCTACACCCGCCTGACCGAGGAGCGCGGCGACGAGGCCGCCGCTCAGGTCGCAGGGCGACTGGTCGCTCTGGTGAACGACATCTCCCGCCGTCGCGGCGGCCAGGCCGTCAGATGGCTGGGCGACGGCGGCATGTTCTACTTTCGGGAGCCCGGGACGGCAG
>JBKOZG010000274.1:0-6130 GCA_046725775.1 Actinomycetota bacterium
GAGTAGCGTTCCTCGGTGGCTTCTTTGTGGCAGGCATCGGGTTCGGGCAGACCGAACCAGTTGTCGAGGTCGCCGGACTATGGCAGCGAGTTTGCGTGATCATCGGGTGGGCGTGGCTCACGATGCTCGCGTTGCGCCTGCTGCTGCAAGAGAGGCGGCCCGAGTTCAGCCCGGTTCGACGGCAGATCCGCGGCCTCAGCTTCAGGATCCGATCGGCTCCTGATCGGGTAGCCGGCGAGCCCCCTGTCGAGGCGCGCGAAGGCACGCCTTGCCTGCGAGCGCGCGTCCGCTGCCAGCTTTGCTCCTCGCCGTCCGGCGAGGACGCTGCTACGGACGTAGGCCACAAGCGCCCGTTGCGTCCCCATCAGCGCATGGGCCACGCCCGACGACTCGACGTCGTGGGGGGGAGCGCCTGTCTCCGCGGCGAGGAGCTCGGCGAGTCGCTGGGTGTAGCCGGTGACGATCTCCCGCTCGCGCACCTGGAGGGCAGGGCTGCCGCCGATGAGGGCTGCCGCCTTCGCGATCACCTCCCCCCTCTCCTCGTCGGCAAGCCGGCTGCAGCCGTCGAGAACCACGCGGCGAAACGCCTCCAGCGCCGAGACGTCGGCGGCGCGCCCGTGGACCGCGTCGAGGAGCCGCTGTTCGAAGAACTCCATCCCGGCGAAGCAGAGGTCCTCCTTGGTCTGAAAGTAGTTGAAGACGGTCATTTCGGAGACGTCGGCGGCGCGAGCTACCTCGGCCACGGTGACCGCATCGAAGCCGTGTGCGGCGAATAGGCGCGTCGCCGTCTCGAAGATCAGCTGTCGCGTCTGCTGCTTCTTGCGTTGGCGCAGGCCTGTTCCGGTTTCCATTCCCCATAGGCTAACAGATTCGTTTGGTAACAATATGTATGTATGTGGTATAAAGATAGAGTCACTCAACTCATCTGGTTGGACGAGGGCGGCGGTCTCGTGGAGGCCGGAAGGAGGCAACGGTGCTGTACGACGCCGCGGACTTTCTGCACATCGTGAGCGCGCTTGGACTGGCGGCGGCGTTCGGCGTGGAGGCTGCGGGGCTGGTCGGGCTGCGACGGGCGACCGGCGCCGACGAGGCGCTGCTGTGGCTGCGAAGCAGACGGTGGGTGTTGCTGATCGGTCCCGCGTCGATCGGGCTGGTCCTTGCGACCGGCATCTACCTGATGGTTGTCGCTTGGGGGCCGGTCGCCTGGATCCTGGTTTCGCTGCTCAGCTTGGTGGCGATGGCGGGGATCGGAGGTGTTCTCTCCGGGATTCCGATGGCGAGGGTCACACAGGCGGTCGAGCGGACACCAGGACCGCTCTCCGAGGAGCTTCGGCGTAGCCTGCGAAGCCCGCTCCTCACGGTCTCGATCATGACCCGCATCGCCATCACCGTCGGCATCGTCTTCCTGATGGTCCTAAAACCGGCGCTGCTCACCGCCATCCTCACCATCGTCCTGTCCGTCGGGATCGGTGTCGCTGCGGGTCTCGTCTCCGGCGCGCGTGAACCCTCGGCGAGGGCGATCGGCAGCACCGTCCCGCCGACGGACGCCAAGCGATGAAGGCGTCCGGTGCTCGCGGGGGAAGGGGGGCTGGGAACCGACAGCACCGCCGATCTCAGCAACAAGTCAGCACTGGTGACAGGGGCCACGTCGGGGATTGGCTTCTACACCGCTAGACGGCTAGCGGCGCGAGGTGCGACGGTACTGGTGACCGGACGGGACCCGGGTCGTGGGACCGAGGCTGCAACCGAGCTCCGGCGGGGCCGCCGGGCATGCGCGGGTTGAGTTCATCGAGGTGGACCACGCCACGGCCGGTGCGAACCTGGAACTCGCCGAGCGGCTCCGAAGCCGGCTTGGTCGCCTGGACGTGCTGGTCAACAACGTCGGCGGGCTCGTACCGTCACGGGTTACCACGGGTGACGGATATGAGTTGACGCTGGCGCTGAACCTCGTGGCGCCGTTCGTGCTGATGGCCGACGGCGACCCGTTGGCGACATCCAGAGCGAGCGGACGTATACCCCACTTCGCGTCTTGGCCAGGGCGAAGTTACTCGCTATGGTGTGGACCGCTGCCTTGGCGGATCAGCATCGCGGCAGCCGGCTGAGCGCGGTCGCGGTCAACCCAGGGATGGCCTGGACGCCTGGGACGCAGGCACTGACCCCCGACGCCGTGCCTGCATGGCGCTACATCTGGCCCATCGTCCGCTTCTTCCAGCGTCGCGCCGATCCTGATCGCGCCGCCGCATCGTGCACGGCCCATGTCATCGCCCCGGCCAGTGCCATCGACGGCAGGTATTTCGACGGGCGGAAGCCGCACCCGCTTCCCCGCCGTGTGCTCGACCTCGACCTGCGGGAACGCGTTCTCCAGCTCGGTCATGACCTTGCCCACCGCGCGGCAGGGTGAACAATGCACCGTAGCGCGAGGACGTGGTCTGGGGCTGGTGGGCGCCGGTATGACACTTTGACCCCCGCGAATCGGTCGCGGGACCTGGTTCAGCTCGGGATCGCGGGCCGTCAGGCCAGGATTGCCGGCAGGAGAGCGAGCATCGTGACTGTATTGCCCATGCAGTGGACCGCCATCCCAAGGTAGATGTTGCGACGCCACCAGACGGCGTACACCATCGGCAGAAGCGCGACGATCCGCCCCAGAAGCTGCCACGGTGTGAAGAAGTGATAAAGGGAGAAGAGGACGGTATTGATGAGAGGTGCCCACCCGCCGAACCGCGAGATGCGCGGGAGCAGATAACCCCGGAAGTACAGCTCCTCGACTACCGGCGCCGCGAGGCCGTTGGCAACCAGCCCCAAGGCCCAGGTCCCCAGCATCACCGGCCGCCCATAGGCCGACAGCTCCTCGTCCAGGAAAAACCAGTCGGGCAGCCATCGGAACAACGCATCGACCAGCGTTGGGTCCAGCAAACCGATCAGGCCGAAGGCGACCCCTGACCAGAGGAAGAGCCCGACGGCCAGGAGGATGAACTGCCAAAACGGGATCGGCTCGCGGTACAGGACCACACCTTCCAGCGACAGCCGGCCGTTGCGCCGCCTGCCCTCGTGCAGCAAGTAGCCCAGCTCGAAAGGAATGAGCACGACGGGGATCGCGAGAAGAATCGCCAACAGGGACGGAAAACCGAGGCTGCGGGCCACGGGCGCGGTAAGCGCGAAGAAGAGCGTGATCAATGCCCCGGGCAACAGATGGAGCACGACGGAGCGGCCAGTCGAGTGTTGCTCGGGTGCAGTCGGACCGGGAGGTCGCCCACGAGCGAGCGGCGCCTCGTCGAATGGTTCGGCGGAAGATTGCTCGGTCACGCCGCGGCCTTTCTGCTTCGAGCCCAAGGGTACGAGGCTCGACCGCGTCCCCAGGGAAGCGGACGATCGGGGAGGACGCTCCCTGACGTTTCGTGTATACGCTGTGCTCGCCGCGGTCCAGAGCGCAGTCAGCGGTCGGGTGATCCTTTCGGACTCGACGGCATACGAGGACGGGGCGACAACTCAGCCAACCGCGGAGAGCATCACAGCAGCACCCGGAGCCGGCCGCCGCGGCCACACCCCGAGTGGCTGATGTGGTCGTTGACAACGTCATGGAAAGGAGAACCGAAATGGGAACGATCGTCGTCAGCGAGAACGTCTCGCTCGATGGAGTCATCCAGGACCCAGCCGGTGACGAGGGATTCAGGGTCGGCGGCTGGGTCGGCCTGATCAAGGACAGCCCACAGCTCAACAAGCTCGCGCTCGACGAGGCGCTGGGCGCCGACGCCTTGCTGCTGGGCCGGCGGAGCTACGAGTGGTTCGCTGCGCGGTGGCCATCCCGGAGTGGCGAGTTGGCAGAGAGATTGAACAGCCTGCCCAAGTACGTCGTGTCCTCGACTCTGGAGGATCCCGCCTGGAACAACTCGACGATACTCAAGGGCGATCCGGTGGCCGAGGTCTCGAAGCTGAAGCAAGCGCTCAGCGGAGAGATCCTCGTGCCCGCCAGCTTCCAGCTCCTGCGCACGCTGATGGAGCACGACCTCGTCGACAAGCTGCGGCTGAAGATCTTCCCGGTCGTGCTCGGGGCCGGCGAGCGCCTCTTCGGCGAGACCAGCGACAAGAAGCCCATGCGCCTTGCCGACGCTCAGACACTCGGTGACGGCGTCGCCGTCCTCACCTACGAGGCCGTCCGGAACGCCTCCTGAAATCAGAGAATGACGGGTTCAGCGGGCCCTCCTTGATGGTGTGCGTATCCACCGGATATATCACAGAATGGGAACTACACTTATTGTGTACTTCAGTAGGAGGCTGTTCGAGACGAGTGCTTTCGTGGGAGAGGCAGGCCAGTGGTGCGCTCGATCCATGAGCCCCAGAACGTTCGGAGTCGGAGCACTCGGGACGCATTGCTGAGTGCGGCCCGGCAGATCCTCGAAGAGGACGGTTACGACAAGCTCACTATGGCCGCCGTTGCCGATCGGGCTGGTGTCACGAGGCGCGCGGTATACCTGCATTTCACCTCGCGCGCCGAACTGGTCAGCGCGCTGTACGAATACCTGGGGGAGGCAGAAGGTTTGCGCGTATCGCTCGCCCGCGTGTGGACCTCACCGGATGCCTTGGCCGCACTGGATGAGTGGGCATACCACATCGCCCGTACCCATCCCCGTATCCTCGCTGTGGCCCGCGCCCATGACCGGTTCCGTCGCACCGATCCTGACGCCGGCAGGTATTGGCAGCAGGTCATGGACGGCTGGCTGAAAGGCTGTCGACGGCTCATGAGCTGGCTTGGCGATGAGGGTCATCTCGCGCAGCCGTGGACGGTCGAGACGGCAGCCGACATGATGTACGGGCTGATGTCCTTCGATTTGTTGGAGCGGATGTGTGAGGACAGGCGATGGTCGCGCATGCGTTACGGGGAGAGTTTGGCGCGGCTGTTTCGAGCGACCTTCACGGGCGGCACGGATGAGGTCGTCGAGGGTGGCTGAGCCTCCGCTGGTTGGATCGACTCACGGTGTGATCAATGCCGAATGGGCCACCTTGATCAACACAACCCCTTCCCACGTTTGACGCGTCGCAGCAACACCTCTGTCCCGTCAGGTCGGTGTTGCGGGCTATGCGCTCGCGGCCCGACCTAGATCAAAAGCGAGCACTGTCCCTGTTCCAATCAGCTGTGAAGGGGCGGCCATGAGCGGACCGAGCAATCGCCCGACCTCCGGCCCGAGGACTTGCAAGGCCGCCGCGCTGTGCTGCTCGGACTCCCACATGTTAAGCGCGAACCGGCGTCCGGCTCCCAGTTCGACCACGATGCTCCCCACATAGCCCGATTGAGCGGCATGAATCTTGTCGAACTCTTCCAGCTTGTCGGCCGCGACCGCCAGCTTGGCCGGGTCGAACGAGTTGAGTCTGAGCACCGCATACATCGAAGATTCTCCTTTCCTGCAGAGGATTCCCATTGCCTTTTATGTCAGGCGGCCAGTGCCTGCCGAGCTCGTCGCCGGTTCGTGAGTGTCGGCAGGGCCTTCGCGCGCTCTCGCGGCGACCGGGCGGATGAGGGCTGCCAAGGTCGAATGCAGGTGGGCGCGGAGCACTCGGTCGACGAGTCCACCGTGCTTGTCGAACTGTTCGTGGATGTGTGGCACGGCAATTTCCTCACCGCGTATCTCGGCGCCGATGGCACCAAGAACCTTCCGCAAGTCCGCCTGTGCTCTCGCACCCCCGCGTCGCGAGGGACTGGCGCTGAGGGTTGCCGCCGCCTTACCCTCCAGCACCGCGGCGCGCGTGGGCGGGAGGCCCAGTCCAGGGCGTTCTTGAGTTGGCCGGGGATGGAGCGGTTGTACTCGGGCGTGGCAATCAACCCCCGTCCGCGTCCTTGATGACACTCCTGAGCTCGGCCACCGACACCGGCGCAGGCCCATCCTCGAGGTCCTCGTTAAACGGGGAAACGTTCTCCAGGCCATCCCAGACCTCGAGTGTCACATCGGCAGCTCATAGGCCACGGCGGCCAGAGAGGCGCCGATTGAACGATCCAGCACGAAGACTGCCTGACAGACCAACAATCCTCCTGACCGCCGCGGCCTCCGCTGCCTGTGTCGACGTGTCCACCGTTCCTTGGCCGCACTCGATTCAACTTCACACTGTGTATAGTTAGAAACTACACTGTGTGTGTAGT
>JBKOZG010000372.1:0-4986 GCA_046725775.1 Actinomycetota bacterium
GCACGAGGGCCTCAGTTGGGCCGGTGTCGCCGGAGTACACCATCGCGCCGCCGCCGGGAACGTTCTCCTCGACACGAATGGCGTACGCCTCCACCGGATGGGCGACGCGGACAGCGCGGACAGTAAATGGCCCGATCCGCTGGCTCGGCTGCCAGGTCCGCCAGTCGAAATGCTTGGCCACGGATGGGCCATGCACACTGACCGCGCCGGTGCCAGGTGGAACCTCATACGCCTGGGCGATCCGGATGGCGGCGTTGGTCGGGCCGTACACCGGGCGGCGCGGCCAAGGGGCGCTCGGGGAGTAGCACGCCGCAACGTAGTAACCGCAGAGGTCCAGGCAGTGGTCGGCATGCAAATGGCTCAGCGCGATGGCATCCAGCTCACGCGGGTCGAGGTAGCGGTAGAGGGCACCCATGGCGCCGGGACCGAAATCGAGTAACAGCGAGAAAGTCCGATCCTGGTACGGCGCCTGCACCAGGTAACTGGAGGCTGCGGAGTCGGGCCCGGAGAGTGAGCCGCTGCAGCCGACGATCGTCAGTTTCATCATCGTGATCAGACGAACTGCTCGACGCCGACAACGAGGCCGTCGATCAGTCGATGCCCGACGCCCTCGAACGCTTCGGGGTTGCCCGTGGTCAAGAACCGGTAGCTGGCGTTCCGCGGCTGATCATGTGCCAGGTTGCGCCGAGTGAGCGCCGCGTACACGTCCTTGGCGCACTCCTCGGCACTTGACACCAAGCTGACGTTGTCACCAAGCACGTACGAGATCACCCCCGTGAGCAGCGGATAGTGAGTGCAGCCCAAGATCAATGTGTCGATATCGGCTTGCTGTAAGGGTTTCAGGTACTCCTCCGCGCAATGCAGCAGTTCCGGACCACCGGTGATCCCCGCCTCGACAAAGGACACGAAGCGGGGGCAGGCTGCGGTGTGCAGCTCGACATGCGGAGCTGCGGCGAACGCATCGTCGTACGCCTGCGATGTGGCGGTCGCTTCAGTGCAGATCACCCCAACACGACCGGACCGGGTCGCGGCGACCGCCCGACGTGCAGCAGGCAAGATCACCTCCACGACGGGCACTGGGTAGCGCTCCCGGGCGTCGCGGAGCACCGCTGCGCTGCCCGAGTTGCAGGCGATGACCAGGATCTTGACACCCTGCTTTACCAAATGATCAAGGCACTCCAGCGCGTACTCGCGGACATTGGCGATCGGCTGCTCGCCGTACGGCGCGCGTGCAGTGTCGCCCAGGTAGACGATGTCCTCATGAGGTAGCTGGTCCATGACTGCACGGGCCACAGTAAGCCCGCCGAATCCAGAGTCGAAGATGCCGATCGGGGCATCAGTATCAGCCACCACGAGCGCTCAGCCTACAAGTGATGGCCAGCGACTTCGTCATAGCAGCAAGTCGCGAGTCCGCAAACGACCCTTAGTAGCGAGCGGACAAGCCCAAACTATGCCCAGACCTGGGTGTCGAGGAAATCCTCACTGGCGTCCAGGTCGCCGCTGTAGGCCCCAGTCGAGAGGTATTTCCAGCCACCATCGGCGATGATCAACACAATGTCGGCGGACTCCCCGGCCTGGACCGCCTTGGCCGCTTGCGCTAGTGCCGCGTGCACGATCGCTCCCGAGGAGAGCCCGGCGAACATGCCTTCATGTTCCAGCAGCTCGCGGACGCGCCGGACAGCGTCACGGGAACCCACTGAGAACCTCGAGGTGACATAAGACGCGTCGTAGAGCTCAGGGACGAAGCCCTCCTCCAGGTTGCGTAAGCCATAGACAAGCTCGCCATACCTCGGCTCGGCAGCGATGATCTTGACATCGGGTTTTTTCTCAGCGAAGAAGCGACCCACTCCCATCAGTGTTCCCGTCGTGCCGAGCCCTGCGACAACGTGCGTCACCTCGGGAACGTCTTCCAGAATCTCCGGTGCCGTCGTGAGGTAGTGCGCCTCGGCGTTTGCTGGATTGCCGTACTGGTAGAGCATCACCCAGTCAGGGTGTTTTGCCGCAAGTTGCTTGGCAACACGGATCGCCTCGTTCGAGCCACCCTCGGCCCGTGACGAAACGATCTCGGCGCCCCACATGGCGAGCAGCTGCTTGCGTTCGGCTGAAGTGTTCTCCGGCATCACGCAGATCAGCCGGTAGCCGCCGAGCTTGGCCGCCATCGCAAGCGAAATGCCGGTATTGCCACTCGTCGGCTCGAGAATCGTCGCGCCAGGTCGCAATCTCCCGTCCGCCTCGGCAGCCTTGATCATGGCAAGCGCCGCCCGGTCCTTGATCGAGCCGGTTGGGTTGTAATCCTCCAGCTTTGCCCAAAGCTGTACGGACGCGCTTGGCGAAAGATGGGGCAGGCCTACCAGCGGGGTATGGCCGACCGACTCGGTAAGCGAGGCGTATCGCACCATGAACGAACTGCCTCAGCCGCCGGCGACAGCGGGCAAGACCACAACGACATCGCCGTCCGCGATCGGGGTATTGAGCCCACCGCTGAAGCGGACGTCTTCGTCGTTGACGTAGACGTTCACGAACCGGCGCAGTGTCTGCGCATCGACGATCCGGTCCTTCAGCCCGGGGTTGCGTCCCTCGATGTCATCGAGCACCTGTTGCAGGGTCGCACCGTTTCCGTGCACCGCTTTCGCGCCGCCGGTGAACGTACGGAGGATCGTCGGGATCCTCACCTCTACTGACATCGGGTCTCTCCTCTGTTCCGCACTGCGAGCGTCGCGCGCAGTGCCAGAAACTTGCATAGCTACGCTTTCCAAACGACTGGCCTTTGAGGCCTATTCCGTGACGTCGATCTCCTCTTCGGTGACCACCCCATCCACGATGCGGTAGGAGCGTACGCTGATCGGGCCGTCCGAGGCACCCGACTCGGCGGTTGATACCAGGACGTAGTGAGCCTGCGGTTCCGAAGCGAGAGCGATGTCGGTCCGGGATGGATAGGCCTCGGTCCAGGTATGCGAGTGGTAAACGACGACGATCTCCTCCCCCGCTGCACTCATCGCCTTGTATAGCTCGAACTGCTCCTGCGGATCGAAACGGAAGAACGTCGGCGAGCGGTCGGCGTTGATCATCCTGAGCAACCGGGTAGGCACGTCGGAACCCTCCGGCCCGATAATCACCCCGCATGCCTCGTCTGGATGATCTTCCCGAGCGTGGGCGATCATGGCCTCGACGTGCTCGCGGGTGATCTTCAGCACGGCGGTCACACTAGGGGCGACCGATGCCGGTGGCCTGCACATCCGGACTGTGAGACCACCCGCTGGGCACAGCGGCTTCAAGCGATCGCGAGCGTAGCGAGCAATCAAACATTGCGCGAGCAGCTCCAAATTAGAAGGGTGTCGCGATGCCAAGGCGTTCGACCACTAGGAGGAATGCCTCGGCGAAAGGATTGTCCTGGGTCGCCTTACGGATCTCGGTCCAGTCGAGCTGCTCCCGAACGGCACGCACAGCCAGCAGCAGGGGTGCAAAATCGCAGTAGTGTTCGGAGAGCGACTTCAGCTTGGCGATCATGATGGGAGTAGGCGGCAGCACCGGAATCCGGACGCCTAGGACCTCATATTCCTGCGCAGTCTCCAGCAGGGAGAGCTCCACGGGAACACCGCCGAGTCGATGCAACACGTCGACCAGCGCAGACTCCTCGGCAGGCTCCGTCGAGCTGTTTGGGTCGCAGTATGCCTTGAAGAGCCAGTCTTCGGGCGGTCGCTCGACCCGCAGCCCGGCGGCCGCGAGGCTGTTGGCACCCAGCTCGACATCGGTTTCAGCCACGACAAGATCGACATCGTGGCTTGGCTCGGGCCCGCCGGCTACCCAGAGGGCATAGCCACCGCCCAGTGCGAAGGGGACGCCGTCTGCTTTCAGGGCTGAGGTGGAACGCTTGAGGGCGGTACGAAGAAGCGGCTCATCGGATGTGTCAGACGGCGGCGGTGATTGCTCGACGATGGTGGGTACCTTCTTCCCATGCGGTTGGCGACATTCAACATCCTGCACGGCCGCTCGATTCATGACGGCCTGGTCGATCTTGATCGGCTGGCCGATGCTATCCGTTTCTTGGATGCTGACATTTTGGCCCTCCAGGAAGTCGACCGTGACCAGCCGCGCTCTCATCTCGCCGATCTGACGGCAGTGGCAGCAGAAGCGATGGGGGCGGTCACCCATCGCTTCGCCGCCGCGCTGTCAGGCACGCCGGGCGCCGCATGGATCGCGGCATCGGAGAACGACCTTCCGGGGGTTGCTTCGTACGGAATCGCCTTGCTCTCACGCTATCCAGCAGATTCCTGGCAGGTTCTCCGGCTACCGCGGATCCCAACCCCCGTCCCGCTGTACCTGCGCACTCCCCGAAAAATGATCATCGTCAAAGAGGAGCCGCGGGCTGCGGTTATCGGGCGGCTCCGCACTCCGGCGGGACTGGTCATCGTTGCTAACACCCACCTGTCCTACGTGCCTGGCTGGGGGCGATGGCAGCTCCGGCGGATCCAGCGGGACCTCGCGCCACTGCAGGAACCGGTGATCTTGATGGGCGATCTCAACATGGCGGAAGACCGACCAGCGCAGGTCACCGGCTACCGCCCGTTGGCAAGGCACTTCACGTTCCCGGTCGATAAACCCGACCGCCAGCTCGACCACATCCTGGTGCGCGGCCGGCTGGGGAAGGTGATCGCCACCAGCGCACCTGCATTACTACTGTCAGATCACCGTGCTCTCATCGTGGAGCTATCCACATCCAGCACTGAGGGGGACAATGATCCACACTGACAACTACATCCGCTGGGAACGAGTGGACTCGGTCACTCAGACGACAACGGGGATCCTGGCAAAGCTGCACCATGAACAGCTGAAAATCGATGTGGTACGCGCCGACGTACTGCGGGTCAAGATCAGTCGCGGTGGTGTCTTCGATGAGTCTCCGACCTTCGCGGTCTGCGTCGACCCACTTGCCTCACCTGCTGATTTTCAGCTGGAACAGAACGACGAACGGGTGCAGTTGATCAC
>JBKOZG010000313.1:0-5422 GCA_046725775.1 Actinomycetota bacterium
TTTGAAGGCAATCGAGATGATCCGCAGGCCCTCGGCCATCCGCTTGCCGGTCCGGCAGTAGAACGGTACCCCGGCCCAACGCCAATTGTCGATACCGCATTTCAAAGCAATAAATGTCTCGGTGTCGGAATCGCGTGCGACGCCGTCTTCTTCGCGATAACCGCTGTACTGACCACGGACAACTTCGCGTGGATCAAGTGGCAACATTGAGCGAAAGACTTTGTTCTTTTCCTCACTAATTGCCCGTGGTTCTAGCGCAGTTGGCGGTTCCATCGCCACAAATGCAAGCACCTGGAAGAGGTGCGTGACCACCATGTCCTTGTACGCGCCGGTCACCTCGTAGAAGTTCGCTCGGCGATCCAGTCCCAGAGTCTCAGGGATGTCGATCTGAATGTGGTCGATGAAGTTCCGGTTCCAGATGGGCTCGAACAGCCCGTTGGCGAAGCGGAACGCAAGGATGTTCAGCGCGGCTTCCTTGCCGAGGAAGTGGTCGATCCGGAAGACTTGCCGCTCCTTGAAGGTCTCGTGGACCTGATCGTTCAGAGTGATCGCACTCTGCAGGTCGGTGCCGAAAGGTTTTTCCATGACGACCCGCGAGCGTTCCACGAGTTTCGCCTCGCGGAGGGTGCTGATGACCTTGGGCGCAGCGACTGGAGGCACGCTCAGGTAGTGCAGGCGGCCCACAGGTCCACCTAGCTTCTCCTCCGCGACCCGAACCGCCTTGCCCAGACCCTCGGCGCCGGCAGACTGCGGGATGTATGTGAGCCGTTCAGCGAAGGAATCCCAGTGCACATCCGTCAGTGGGTGGTGGCTGAACTCAGTCACCGCCTCCTTTGCGAAGTTGCGGAACTCGTCCTCGGTAAGGTCCTCCAATGAGGTGCCCACCACCTGGATGTCAGGTGCCAGCGCGGACAAGGCGAGATGCGCCAGACCGGGGAGCAGCTTGCGGCGGGAAAGGTCACCCGTGGCCCCGAAGAGCACGATGACGTGGGGCGTGATGACATCGGTCCCTTTGCGTGGACGCGATCCGGGCGCCGGATAGGCGATGGTCTGAGCATCGTGTTGTATTACCACGCCTCGATGCTCCCACCAGTCACACGGCGACAACAAGGTGACACCCGCTTTTTGTGGTGGGGGCGGCGCGCGCCAGAACTTGACGTACCAGGTTGATTGGCACCTGAATGTGCACATGGGCCACCCTTTGCCATACGCCGCCAACTGCTCGCTCCTCTTCACCGAGGTTGAGCTGCTGAAACGCCCCGCAGCAGCACGCGCTGCCGGCTTTGACGCGATCGAGCTCTGGTGGCCGTGGCCAGATCAGCCCGTGCCGTCCGACGCGGAGATCGAGAGGTTTGTTGACGCCGTACGCGAAGCTGGGGTACGACTGATCGGACTGAACTTCTTTGCCGGCGACGTAGCAGGCGCTGATTGCGGGGTGCTGTCAATCCCGGCGCGGTCGGAGGAGTTCCGCGACAACATCGCCGTCACGATAGGTATCGGTGAAGCCCTCGGCGTACCCGCCTTCAACGCGCTGTATGGCAATCGGGTGAGCGATGTGACACCGCAGCAGCAGGATGAGCTTGCGGCTGAAAACCTGACGTTGGCGGCCAACGCGGTGGCAGCGATTAGGGGGACGATCTTGGTCGAACCCGTCAGTGGCCCTAAGCCTTACCCGTTGCGGACGGCCCGCGACGTCGCCGCGGTGCTCGATCGCGTGGCCGCGCCCAACATCGGTTTCCTCTGCGACCTATTCCACCTCGCCAACAACGGCGACGACATCGATGCGGCGTTAGACGCCTACGCCGACCGGATCGACCATGTGCAGATCGCCGACCATCCCGGGCGCGGCGAGCCCGGCACCGGCACCCTCGACCTCGAGCGCTACCTCAGCACCATTGAAGCCAATGGCTACTCGGGCTACGTCGGGCTCGAGTACATCCCCACCACAACCACGATCGACAGCCTCCGCTGGCTGCGGCAAGAGAAGGTGACTCGACTGTGAGCAGGATTGCGTTCATTGGCCTCGGGATCATGGGTGGGCCGATGGCTCGGCAACTGGTCGCGGCCGGCCACAGCGTTATCGGCTTCAATCGCTCTCGGGGTCCGGTGGAGCGATTGGTGAGCGACGGTGGCACGGGTGCCGGCAGCGTTGCTGAAGCTGTCCGAGACGCCGAAGTGATCATCACCATCGTCCCGGATTCGCCTGACGTGGAGGACCTCGCGCTAGGTGAGGGTGGTATCTACGCAAACGCCCCGCAAGGGTCGATCCACATCGACATGTCCTCCATCAGGCCCGACGTGGCCGCCCGGATGGCCGACGCCGGCCAAGTTGCAGGGATCCGGGTCATGGACGCCCCGGTCAGCGGGGGTGAGACAGGGGCGATCGAGGGCACCTTGTCGATCATGGTCGGAGCCAACCCCGCAGACTTCGACGAAGTGAAGCCCATCCTGGACGCGATGGGCACCACGGTGATACTGGTCGGCCCACCTGGCTCGGGACAGACCGTCAAGGCCGCCAACCAGCTGATCGTGGCCGGCACCCTCGAGCTGGTGGCCGAGGCCATCGTCTTCCTGCGGGCTTACGGCGTTGACACGGAGGCCGCGGTCGACGTGCTGTCTGGCGGGCTGGCCGGAAGCCGAATCCTGGAACGTAAAGCCGGCAACATGCTCGCCGGCAACTTCCAGCCCGGCTTCCGGATCGACTTGCATCACAAGGACATGGGCATCGTGACGACCGCGGCCCGCGAGCGCGATGTCGCCATCCCGCTCGGTGCGCTGACCGCTCAGCTAGTGGGTGCAGTCCGCGCCCAGGGTGACGGCGACCTCGATCACTCGGCTCTGCTGCGCGGCGTGGAGCGACTCTCGGGACGCATGTGAGTAAGGGAGGACGCGCTACGCGCGTTGTACTGGCTCCTGACAAGTTCAAGGGCTCCCTGACAGCCGCCGCAGTCGCAGAGGCACTCGCCGCCGGCATGCAGGACGTGTTGCCCGGGCTTGTGACGATCATGCTGCCGGTGGCCGATGGCGGCGACGGTACAGTGGCGGCCGCCCTGTCGGCAGGCTTCGACGAGGTCATCGTCGACGCTGTGGGCCCGACCGGTGAGCAGGTGCGGGCCTCGTACGCCATGGACGGCGATCGAGCCGTTGTCGAACTGGCGGCAGTTGTCGGATTGGGCATGCTGCCTGGCGGGCGGTTGGACCCGCTGGGATCTTCCACGTACGGGCTAGGGCTGGTCATCGTCGACGCGGTCCGGCGGGGCGCGGCTCAGATCGTGCTTGGCCTGGGCGGTAGTGCTTCCACGGACGGCGGTGCCGGCATGGTGCAAGCTCTCGGCGCGCGGCTGTTGAACACACATGGTCATGACCTGCCGCCTGGAGGTGGCCACCTGGTGCACCTTGATCGCCTTGATCTCGCACCGCTCCGCGACACGCTCGGCACTGTCACGATCATCGTGGCCTCCGATGTGGAGAACCCGCTGCTCGGCCCGCACGGTGCCGCCGCCGTATTCGGGCCTCAAAAGGGTGCCAGCCCGCAGCAGGTGGAGGAGCTCGAGCGCGGACTGCGGCTCTGGTCTCAACTGGTCTCAGAAGCCACCGGACGCGAGGACGCAGGACGCGCTGGAGCTGGTGCCGCGGGTGGCGCCGGATTCGCGGCTTTGGCTCTGCTTGACGCGGCGATCAAGCCTGGGATCGAGCTGATCTTGGATTTGATCGACTTCGACCGCAGGATCGCCGGCGCTGATCTGGTCGTTACTGGCGAGGGATCGCTCGATGCGCAGTCGCTGGCAGGCAAGGCGCCTGTTGGCGTGGCGCGGGCGGCGGCGAAAGTGGGCATACCTGTGGTCGCGGTCGCTGGCCGTCTTCAGCTGAGCCCGCCGCGCGTCCGGGAGGCCGGGATCTCGGCTGCGTACCCGCTGACAGACCTGGAGCCCGATCTCGACCGATGCATCGCCAACGCGAGTCCTCTGCTACGACGCACTGGCGCACAGATTGCGAAAGACTGGCTCGGCTAGCTCCGAAGGTGGTCGCACACGACCTGTCTCAGTACGATTTCTTGTCGTTTCCGAACTCTTCGGCGGAGGGGTCGCTACGCCTTGGCGATTGCGAGGGCCTCGCCCGGCTCGATGCACGTCGCCAGCGTCTCGGCCTTGATCCAGTCCTCGTGGCGCAGCACGTCACCGTCCGGCAGCGTGAGCACGATCCGGTCAGTCAGCTCGAGCCCGGCATCCTTCCGCATTGTGTTGACCGTGTGGATGAGCTCATAGACCCGGCCTCTGAGCTCGAGCTCAGGGTCGATCTCGGTATCGAGCGCGACCGAAAGCGTTACGTCGTCAGCAATAGCCCAGCCAGGGATGTCGACCCGCTCGCCGCGGATCACGTCGTCGGCCTCGAGCTCCACGCCCGCGACCCGAACGCGCCCGGCACCGAGCTCCTCCGCGTCGCCGCGTTCGAGCGCCGCTTTGACTTCGCGCACCTTGGCCCCCAGCCGTGGACCGAGCACCCGCAAGTTGGGCATGAGCCGAACACGAGCCACCGGACCCTGATCGAACCCGACCTCATCCACCCGCAGCTCCTCGGCGATCTCCTGCGCATGCTCCCCAGCGAGCCGTGCGCCGCGTACGTACACGCGCCGGAGCGGCTGGCGCAGCTTCACCCCCGCTGTGCCGCGCGCCTCGCGACCGAGCTCCACGATCTGGCGTACCTCTGCAATCTCGGCAAGGAGGCGCATGTCGGGCTGTCGGACCTCCGGCCAGCCTGCGAGAAAAACACTCTCCGGCGCCCCGTCACATACATCGGCAACAAGGTTTCGCCACAGGTGATCGGTCAGGAATGGCATGACCGGCGAGATCACCCGCAAGCCCGTCACGAGCGCGAACCAGAGCGTCCGGAACGCCGCGTCGTCGTAGGCGTAGAAGCGCCGCCGTGATCGGCGGATATACCAGTTCGAGAGGTCGTCGATGAAGGACTCGAAGGCAGCGATTACACGGTGCGTGAGCTGCTCCTCCAGTGCGGCGGTCGCGTCGGCAACGAGCTTCTCGGTCCGCGCAACGAGCCAACGGTCGAGAGGGCGCAGCTCGACCCCAGTCGGCCCGGCTGCGAGATCGTCGAGTGCCGGCCGGAAATCCTCGATGTTCCCGTACCTCACAAGGAATCCGACCGAGTTCCACAACGTCAGGAGTTTGCGCTTGATCTCATGCGCCGGCCCGTAGCCGAAGAGCAGGTCGCGGTCGGGTGGCTGGTCGCAGTACTGCCAGCGCATTACGTCGGCGCCCATGCGCTGGAACGCCTCCTCGGCCGGGATGAGGTTTCCCCAGGAGCCGTGCATCTGCCGCCCGTGCTCGTCGAGCATTTTCTCGTACCCGAGGACGGACCGGAACGGCGCCTGGTCCACCAGACAGACCGACATGAAGAGCTGCGAATA
>JBKOZG010000377.1:0-8257 GCA_046725775.1 Actinomycetota bacterium
CTGCAGGCGTCCTAGGTTCGCACCAAAGGTATCCCTGACGGATTGGTCCCCGTCTTCATACCGGCCGGGGAAGTTGAAGTACTCGCGATCACTGGAAAATGGCTCGAGCGCACGAAAGACCTCCCTTCCCCATTCGATGCATACTGCGTCCTCGTCCGGGTTCTCCCATCCCAATTGGCCTCGATTCCGATGAGATACGGCGCGGAACGATCACCGAAGGCAGTGTTCTGCGGTGGGATGCGGCTGAGGGCACCACCGAGTTGCCAAATATCCAGGGTGGGACGGACTGGCTTCGTTGAGCCTGATGAGAGCGTCCATCGCCTCCGCAGACAATTCGTTGAGGTACCTGGATTTCCAGTAGTAGTAGCGCATCTCATGGGCCGGGTAGTCGGCGTCGAAGAAACGTTGCAGCTTCAAGGTAGGGAGTGGCATCGCTTAGATCAGCGATTGGTGAGCCGTAGTCCCGACGACTGCAAGGCGGCTTCACCCTCCGCCACATCACCGGCATACATCGCGAGGTAGACAAGAATCGGGGCGCCGTGGTGCTCGGCCGGAATCTCCTCAATCTCTGGCGCATGCCAGAGGATGGCGAAGGAACTGATTTCATCTGATGCGGCTTGGTTCCATTCGCGGTAGAACTGCAGTGCTGCTTGCGCGTCCATTCCCGTACCGCGATGAATGACGAAGGCGACGAACACGTCCGGGCCGACGGGATAGGCCCGGAACTCAAATGAGGTGACAACACCAAAGTTGCCGCCGCCACCTGCAACGCCCATAGCAAGTCGGCGTTGTTTTCGCCACTTGCTGTGACGAGCTCGCCGTTAGCAGTTACGACATCGGCAGACACGAGGTTGTCACAGCTAAGTCCGTATTTGCGGCGCAGCCAACCGATGCCCCCCCGCCAGCGTCAAGCCAGCGATTCCGGTCTCGGTGACGAGGCCCATGGGCACGGCCAGCCCGAACGCCTGCGACTCGTGTCGAGTTCACCAATGGTGACGCCACCTTCTGCTCGGACCGTCTGGGCGGCGAGGCTCATGCGCGCATGCTGCCGTGACCGGCGCGCCTGTGCAGCCATAGGCTGAGTCGTGTCGACCAAGCGCTTAAGGGAGATGGTGTGTCGCAGCCCGAATTGCGTACGCGTGACGGACAGGCCACAACGGTTTCCGACGAGGCCATCACGGCTCTGGCGGCAGCATTGCGAGGTCGGCTGGTGCAGCCCTCAGACGCGGACTATGACGGTGCCCGCGCCGTGTGGAACGGCATGGTCGACAAACACCCGTCGCTTATTGTCCAGTGTGCGGGAGTCGCCGACGTCGTCACATCGGTGAGCTTCGCCAAAGAAAACGACCTGCTCGTTGGCGTCCGAGGTGGGGGGCGCAATGCCGCTGGAAATGCGGTGTGCGACTGCGGGCTCGTGATTGACCTATCCCTTATGAAGGGTGTTCGAGTCGATCCCGGTTCGCTTGCGCCCTCGCCGTCAGGTCGAGCAGACTGAGCCTGAGTTATTTCGGACATCGCACGCTCAGGAGGGTGTCCTTGTCCGCTTCGACGCCAAGCGCTGAGGACCACAGCAGGCTGTTGCGCGACTACGCCGACGCCACCGAGCAGTTCAGGGCCACCAATGAGGTCCTCACCGCACTCGGCCGGTCGACCTCGGACCCCGACGCGGTGCTCGACACCGTCGTGAAAAGCGCTCGGCGGCTCTGCCGGTCCCAGGTCGCCGCGGTCTACCTGATCGAAGGTGGCATCTTCCGGTTGGCGTCCTCCATCGGTCTGTCGCAGGAGTTCGTCCGCAACGTGACCAAATTCCCGATGGAGGTGAACCGTGGCACGGTGATCGGACGGGCGGCTGTGGAACGCCGGGTCCAGAAGGTCAGCGACGTGCTCACCGACACCGAATTCGCGCGCAGCGACGTGCAGCAAACGGGCGGGATCCGGAGCTCGATGTCGGCGCCGCTGCTGCTCGACGGTGAGGTAGTTGGAGGCCTTTCCCTGTACCGCACCAAGGTCGACCCCTTCGACGACCGGGAGGAGGCGCTGCTGGAGGTCTTCGCCGCGCAGGCGGCTGTCGTGGTCCATAATGTCCACCTGGTGAGGGCGCTGGAGGAGCGGTCTGCGGAGCTGGTTCGGCGGGTCGAGCAGATGGAGGCCTTGAGCGATGTCGGCCAGATGGTCGGCTCCAGCCTGGTGCTCGACGAGGTGTTGTCCAACATCATCAAGAACGCGGTTCGCTTCTCCGGCTGCGACGGCGGCTCGGTCATGGAGTACATGGAGGAAGAGCGGTGCTTCTCAGTGCGCAGCGCGTACGCGAGCAGTCCCGAGCTGCTGGAGCGACTGCGCACCACCCGGATCGAGCTGGATAGCACCCTGGTCGGCCGAGCAGCGCTGGAAGGCCACCCGATCGCCATCCCCAACCTAGACCTGGTCGAACTCGACCCTCATCTGCAGGTCTTGTACGACGACGGCTGGCGGTCCGTGCTCGCCGTCCCTGTCCTTCGCGATGGGCGCATTATCGGTGCTCTAGTGGTTCGCCGTCGCACGCCGGGAGTGTTTTCAGAGGAGACGTCGGAGTTTCTGGAGACCTTTGCCAGCCAGTCGGCGATGGCGGTCTACAACGCCCAGCTGTTCCGCGAGCTGGAGCAGAAGAGCGCCGAGCTGCAAGTGATGAGCCAGCACAAGTCCGATTTCCTGGCCAGCATGTCGCATGAGCTGCGGACGCCGCTGAACGCGGTGATCGGATTCTCGGAGGTGCTGCTTGAACGCCTCTTCGGTGAGCTGAACGAGCGGCAGGACGAGTACCTCCGTGACATCCTGAACTCGGGCAAGCACCTACTCGCCCTGCTCAACGAGATCCTCGACCTATCGAAGGTCGAAGCGGGTCGAATGGAGCTCGAGATTTCCACAGTCTCGGTGCCGGCGGCGATCGAGCACGCGATCTCGATGGTGCGCGAGCGGGCAGCCCGGCACCGGATCACGATCAACTCCTCGATCGAGGAGACCATCGACCGGATTGAGTCCGACGAGCTGCGACTGCGTCAGGTCCTGGTGAACCTGCTGAGCAACGCGGTCAAGTTCACCCCCGACGGCGGGCGGGTCGACGTTAGGGCTCAGCCGGTCGGCAACGAGCTGGTGATCACCGTGCGCGACAACGGTCCCGGCATCGCCCGAGACGACTGGGAACCAATCTTCGACTCATTCCAACAAGGTCGTCGCGGTCCCCCGCGAGAGGAGGGGACCGGGCTCGGACTGGCGCTTTGCCGCAAGATCATGACCTTGCTAGGTGGACGAATCTGGCTCGAGTCCGAGGTCGGGGTGGGCAGCGCCTTCCACGTGGGCATGCCGCTCGAGCGGACCGTCGCCGATGTCAGTACCGGCGAGGGCGAGCAATTGGACGGCCGCCGATCTGTGGTAGTGATCATTGATGACGACCGAGCGACGTTGGAGCTGCTGACGGCTTACCTGGTCGGGACCGGCGTGCAGGTTGTCCGCGCACATGACGGAATCGAGGGCCTCGAAGAGATCCGCCGGCGACGGCCCGTGGCCGTGGTGCTGGATATTCGGCTGCCGGGCATCGATGGGTGGGCTGTGCTCGATGCGCTGCGCAGCGACGAGACCACCCGAGATGTGCCGGTGATCATCGTGTCAATCCTGGATGAGAAGTCGCGCGGGCTTGCTCTCGGTGCTGCCAGCTACCTGACCAAGCCGGTGAGCCGTGACGACCTGATCGAGGCCCTGCGCGACGTGAAGGTGTTGAGCGCATGAGCTCGGCGCGGGTCCTGATCGTGGAGGACAACCCGCTCAACCTCAAGCTGGTACGAGACGTGCTACTGAATGCCGGTTTCGAAGTGATCGAGGCACGCACCGGCGAGGATGGGGTGGCGCGGGCCCAGGACAGCCAGCCGGACGTGATCTTGATGGATCTGCAGCTGCCCGGCGTAGACGGCACTCAGGCAATGCGAACGATCAAGGCAAGTCCGCGCGGATCTGGCATACCGATCGTCGCACTGACCGCGTTCGCGATGTCGGAGGACCGGGACCGCGCGCTTCGCAACGGTTTCGACGGCTACCTGAGCAAGCCCATCAGCATTCGTGATCTCCCTCGCCAGATCGCCGAGTTCTTGACCGAGCGGGAAGCCGATGAATGATCAAGTGAGCGTACTGGCGGTGGACGACCAGCCTCCGAACCTGCGTTTGCTAGACGCTGTCCTTTCCCCGCGGGGGTACAGAGTGATCATGGCATCCTCCGGCGAGCAGGCGCTCGAGCTGTTGCCCTCGTCGGGTGCCGACTTGGTGCTCCTCGACATAGTCATGCCCGGTATCGACGGGTACGAAGTGTGCCGACGGATCCGCAGCGCGCCCGAGACAGCGTTTCTTCCGGTGGTGATGATCACTGCGAGCGGACACCAGGAGAAGACACGAGCCATCGAGGCCGGTGCGGACGACTTCGTCAGCAAGCCGTTCGATCAGAGCGAGCTGCTAGCCCGGGTGGCCTCGTTGGCTCGGATCAAGCGGTACCACGACACCGTTACCAAGCAGGCGGCGGAGCTGGTCCAATGGAACGCCGAGCTCGAGGCTCGGGTGAATACGCAGCTGGAAGAGCTGCAGCGGATGAACCGGCTGCGACGGTTTCTCTCTCCTCAAGTAGCCGAACTGTTGATCAACTCCGGCGACGACTCCGTCCTGGGCAGTCACCGTCGCGAGATCGTCGTGGTCTTCTGTGATCTGCGGGGGTTCACGGCGTTCGCTGAGTCGAGTGAGCCGGAAGAGGTGATGGGGGTGCTCAGTGAATACCACGCGGCGCTCGGCGAGCTGATCTTCCGTTATGAGGGAACTTTGGAGCGATTCACCGGGGATGGGCTGATGGTCTTCTTCAACGACCCGATCCCGCTCGACAAGCCCGCCCAACGTGCGGTGGAGATGGCGCTGGCAATGCGCGACCGGGTGCGGACGCTGGCCGAGGGCTGGAGCCGAGTCGGCCATGATCTCGGCTTCGGTGTCGGCATCGCTCAGGGCTTCGCCACCTTGGGTCGTATCGGCTATGAGGGGCGTTTCGACTATGCGGCGATCGGCAGCGTCACCAACCTCGCGGCCAGGCTGTGCGCCGAGGCTGGCGCCGGCCAGGTGCTGGTATCGCAGCGAGTCTTCAGCGCGGTCGAGGACGTCGCCGCCGGCGAGTCGGTCGGCGCCCTGGAGCTGCGAGGGTTCAGCCGCTCCATCCGTGCGTTCCACGTGTCACACATGGTCGGCATCTCAGGGGAGGTGCATCAGTGACGCGCGGCGACACCGATCGCCAGACGGTGCCGCAGCGTCTGGCCGACCTGAATGAGTCAGAGCGGAACCGTCGCTTCGCACGGCTTCAGGAGCTGATGCCGGCAGTCTGGGATTCCATAAGACTCGAGCTCGAGGATGAGTCGTCGTCGTGGTGCCTTCGGTGACTCTGGACCCGGCGCTGCCCGGCGCAGGCAGCCTGGCGCAGGCGTTCGAGGAGCGCCTCTTGTTCTTGTTGCTGCTGCTCCGGCAGCCACGACTGCGGATGATCTATGTCACCTCGATGCCGATCAGGCCGAGCATCATCGAGTACTACCTCGCATTGCTGCCAGTAATCCCGAGCCACGCCATGGCCCGGTTGAATTTGCTGTCAGTCGGCGATTCATCGCCAGTGCCGCTGAGTGCCAAGCTGCTGGACCGCCCTCGGATGCTGTCGAAGATTGCTGCCATGATCCCGAACCGGCGGCGCTGCCACCTGATCCCGTACAGCACCACCGGACTCGAACGCGACATCGCGCTGACACTTGGCATCCCCATGTTTGGCGCCGACCCACGACTCGTGGAACTAGGGAGCAAGACAGGCGGTCGGCGGCTGTTTTCGGAGGAGGGAGTACAGCATCCGCTCGGAGTGGAGGATCTGCACAGCTTCGAGGACGTGACTGACGCGATCATGAAGATGTTCGAGCAGCGACCGAATATCGAGGAGGTGATCGTCAAGCTGAACGAAGGTGTGTCAGGAGCGGGTAACGCGCTAGTGGACCTGAGGGGTGTCGCTGCTACGACTGACTCAGATCGTCGCCCCGAGGTAGCGCGACGGGTCCGCTCGATGCAGCTAGAGTCAGCCACCACACCTATGGCCGCATACGAGGCGAAGTTTGAACAGAAAGGCGGCGTCGTCGAAGAGCGGATCGTCGGAGTGGAGCTTCTTAGCCCTAGCGTCCAGCTTCGGGTAATGCCCGACCGAAGCGTGGAGCTCCTGTCAACTCATGATCAGCTGCTAGGCGGCACGAGCGGACAGACTTACCTCGGCTGCATCTTCCCGGCCGACCCGGCCTACTCCCGACTGATCAGCATGCCTGCGATCACTATCGGTGAGCGGCTTGCCAAGGAGGGCGCCCTCGGCCGGTTCGCTATGGACTTTGTAGTGAAACGGGACACAGCTGGCCGCTGGTCGGCGTACGCCATTGAGCTGAATTTGCGCAAGGGCGGCACTACCCACCCGTATCTCACCTTGCAGTTCCTGACCGATGGCTCATACGACGGTGCGTCCGGCCAGTTCCTGCTACCTGGCGGCGAGCAAAGGCATCTGGTCGCAACTGATCATCTCGAGAGCAGCAAGCTGCGGGCGCTGGCGGTGGAGGACCTGTTCGACATCGTGGCGCGCCACGGGCTGCACTTCGACCAATCCCGTCAAACCGGAGTCGTCTTCCACATGATCAGCTCACTCACTGAGCACGGTCGAATCGGACTGACAGCGGTCGGGCCGTCGCCTGAGAAGGCGATGCGCATCTACGAGAAGGCCCAACAGGTCCTCTTCGCCGAGGCAGCGGCGGCCCGTGAGGAAACTAGGCTGCCAGGGTAGAAAGGTTTCGTGGAGCACATCTGGTACGTCGCCTACGGATCGAACCTGAGCCGCGAACGGTTCCGCTGCTACGTCCGCGGCGGCCGCCCGGATGGCAGCGATCGCGACTACCCAGGGTGCCGGGACAGCAGCGACCCGATGGACACCTTCGGCTTGCTAATCGGCGGCGGCGTCTACTTCGCTGGTCGCTCCTCGGGTTGGGGGGCCGGGATGGCCTTTTACGATGCGGAGGTCCCCGGTGAGGTCGCGGCGCGGGCTTACCTGATCACCGCACAGCAGTTCGTCGACGTCCTCGCCCAGGAGACCCTGCGGTCACCCGGGATCGCCCTCGACCTCGCGCCCGCGTTCCGTGGCGACCGCTACAGCAACGGCGTGGGCGGCTATTCGATCCTGGTACGGGTCGGTTGCCGCTACGGTGTGCCGCTGGTGACATTCACCCGGGACCGGCGTAGCGCCTCGAGGCTGGTGGCGCCGTCCGCGCTTTACCTGGCGGCTATGGCGACTGGCCTACGCGAGGCCCACGGGTGGTCGCCGACGCAGATCGATCGCTATCTATCGGCGCTACCTGGGTGCAGCGTCGAGCATCGCCTACATGAGGCGACAGTCTGATAGCTCCCTCGGCGGAACGGCATGCGCCTGACCACCACAGACGCAGGCCGGCGACGAACTACGTGCCGGCAACCGATCTCAGGTCAGGTCTCATCGCCACCTTTGTGTTGACCCTTTCGCTATACAAGGCGAAGCAGCAGTTCGTAAACGCCTCGCAGCTGGTCCGGCGGAGTGGGTGGCTGGACCAGACTCGCACCAATACCGACAAGGTAGGGGAGTAGGGCGGCGGTTTGCACTTCAGCCGGATCGTCCAGAATTCCGGACCAGATGCGCTGCAGCGACTCAAGCCGCCGCGTGTCAACCCGCTGCTGGACGGCGCGGACCTCGGGGTCTGAGAATGCCCAGGCGCGCATCGCCACCTCCAGGTCGGGCCGATAGAAGCCTTCTGTACTGGTGATGGCAGCGGTGAGGCCGGCGAGCGCTGCCTTCGGACTGTCGGCTCCTGTGTCGTGGATCGCTTGATCGAGCGCCTCGACGACGAGAGCCTCGTACGCAGCAAGGATGGCCTGCTTGAAGTGGCCTGATCCCGCGAAGTGATGGTGGAACGATCCCTTGCTGACGCCCAAGCTGCGGCAGAGGCGATCGATGCGTAGGCCGTTGGGGCCATGGTCAGCAACGGCTGCCAGGCCAGCCTGAATCCAATCGGACCTGCTGGGCATACTCATGACCGTACCATACGGTATGGTATGGAACATGAAAGACGTGACCGTTATTGGCGGCGGGCTTGGTGGGCTCGCGGCAGCGATCACAGCGGCTGAGGGCGGGGCATCGGTCACCCTGCATGAAGCCCACCGAACG